>CANGJO010000029.1 GCA_947454285.1 Microbacteriaceae bacterium
ATGGCAATGGAAGAGCAAGTGTTTGTTGCACAGGTTGGTTCGCACTGCACAAATGAAAATGAATTTGGTTCGTGCAAGATTCACCTGACCAAAGCGGTGAGTTATGCCGGCTAATTACAAGTACAGCGCCAATCAGGTTTACCAAGTGATTAAGCCTTACGAGCTAACCGTTGAGCAGGCTGCGGCAGTTCAAGACTCCAGCATTGATTCGCCTACCTTGGTGGTTGCCGGCGCCGGTAGCGGCAAGACGGAATTGATGGCAGTGCGCGTGCTGTGGCTGGTGGCCAATGGCTTTGCTCGGCCAGATCAGATTCTTGGCCTTACCTTTACCCGCAAGGCCGCTGCCGAGTTGAGCAAGCGTATCTACGAAAGCCTGCTGAAACTTCGTGACAGCGAAATGTGGCCAGAGGATTTGGACTACGACTTCACCGCGCCAACCATTTCTACCTACAACGCGTATGCCAACAATTTGTTCCGTGATTTTGCGTTGGCAATCGGATACGAACCAGAGGCCGCACTGCTGACAGAAGCTGCTGCGTTCCAGTTGGCTCGCGAGGTTGTGCTGAAGCAGGGTTCAAAGATCGATGAACGCCTGAGCGACTTAGACCAGAACTTAAATTCCATTGTTGAGAATGTGCTGGCACTGGCGCAAAGCATGAATGACAACTTGGTGGCAGCCGACCAGGTTGAAGCAGTTCTCCAAGATGTGATTTCGCAAGTCACCGATTTGCCAAAGAAATCAGGCGGCACCGATAAATCGCAGTTTGCTTACATGAGCACTAGCCTGCAGCCGCTTTCGATTACGCCAATACTGGCTAAGTTGGCCGACGCCTATCGTGCCGAAAAGCTACGCCAGGGTTTCGTTGATTACTCAGACCAGGTGGCTCTTGCCGAGCGTGCGGTGCGCGAAGTTCCTGCCTTACGCGAGCGTGAACGCGAATTGCACACGCAGATTTTGCTTGATGAATATCAAGACACCTCGTTCCTGCAAACCAGATTGTTGCAAAATCTTTTCGCGCAGTCATCGGTGTTTGCAGTGGGCGACCCAAACCAGTCAATCTACGGTTGGCGCGGGGCCAGTGCATCTAACTTGAAATCTTTCTACGCTGATTTTGAAGCACCTGCAGATGCAAAGCCTTTTCCGCTTTCAACCTCATGGCGAAACCCAACTCAGGTTTTGTCACTTGCCAATCACCTGATTGATTCACTCAAGGTGGTTGAGTTGGCCCCGGCGCCAAGTGCCGGTGCCGGTGAAATCGAGATTGCTTTCGAGCAAGACCTAAACCTAGAGGCGGCCAAGGTTGCCGGCTGGTTTATGCAGCGCATGACCGGAGAGCAGACCGGAGCGCTGTTGCTTCGCAAGCGTAGTCAGATGCAGCTGTTTGTCTCGGCGCTCGAAGAGCAAGGACTTGAGGTTGAAGTTGTTGGTCTGGGCGGACTGCTTGAAGTTCCCGAGGTGGTTGATCTGGTCAGTGCACTGCGAGTGATTCACAACCCGGCCGCTGGAACCCAGTTGATTCGTTTGCTCGCTGGCCCGCGCTGGAGAATTGGCGCCAAAGATATCGAGCGCCTACACCGATACGCCAGTCGCAAAGCCCGAGTAGAAGAAGAGCTGCGCGAAAAAATTCAATCCGGATTGGCGCTCGAGGATTCGCTTTCAATTGTTGATGCGCTGGACCTGCTGCTTGATGAAAAGGAACCGGAGAAAACTGGGATCTCTGTAACCGGTATCGCTCGCATGAGAGATTCCGCCCAGTTACTTCGTGCCATGCGTCAGCAAACTGGCATGTCGCTGGTGGAATTTGTGCGATCGGTTGAGCAGGAGCTTTGGTTAGACATTGAGGTACTGGCGAATCCGCGTCGCAAGAATCCAATGGCACACCTAAATGCTTTTGCCTCTATCGTGGCCGGATACGCGGGCAGTAACAATCAACCGCACCTTGGTGGTTTCTTGAACTGGTTGGAATTCGCCGATGAGCGCGAGCGATTTGAAATTCCTAGCACCAACCCGGAACGCGGTGTGGTTCAGGTGCTCACCATTCACGCGGCCAAGGGTTTGGAGTGGGATCACGTTGCCGTTGCCAACTTGATCGATGGCGACTTCCCAAGTTCGGGTAGGGGATCATCGGGTTGGTTGGCAACCGGTAGTTTGCCATTCCCGTTGCGTGGTGACCGCGACTCGCTTCCGGTTTGGAATTACAAGAATCACTCGGCGCAACCAGAAGTAAAAAAGAGCATCGACGATTTCAAAGACAGCATGCGCGCTCACCTGCTAAACGAGGAACTTCGTTTGATGTACGTGGCGGTTACTCGTCCGCGCCAAGCATTGCTGCTAACCGGTTCGTACTGGAAGCCAGGCAACAAAAATGCACGAAAGCCATCGCAGTTTTTGGTTTCAGCCTGCGAAAAATTTGCAATCCAAATTGCCGAGCTTGGCTCCGAGGTGAATCCGCTTGAGGAGATTGAACTTACCGAAAACTGGCCGCTGGATCCGCTTGGTGAAAGACATCGAACAGATGTTGAGCGCGCGGCACACCAAACCCAAGCAGCGATAGAGACCCTGCATAAAAAGACTTACGCCATCATCGAGGGCGATCGCATTCAGCAAGACATTACCCTGCTACTTGCCGAGAAAGACGCAGCACTAATAGCCAACGAGACCGCGCACTTGCCGGTGCGAATTCCCGCCTCTAGCTTCAAGGACTACATTGCCGACTTTGATTCGGTGATTGCTAGATTGCGCCGACCAATGCCGCAACCGCCATACAAGCAAACCCGAACCGGAACCCTCTTCCACAGTTGGGTGGAGTCAACCTTTGGTGCGGCAATTCACGCGGGGCAACTACTGGGCCAGGCAACCTCTGACGATGCCGATTCGGCGGCCCTAGAGCTAGAAAATATTCAAGAGCTGCAGGCAAACTTCCAGGCCTCTAGGTTTGCAAACCTAAAGCCGATCGATATCGAGCGTGAAATTCAGTTGACCGTTGGTCAGAACACCTTTATCTGCAAGCTTGATGCTGTGTTTGCCACCGATGACGGCGTTGAGATTGTGGACTGGAAGACCGGCAAGTCACCTAAGAATTCGGCGGATCAAAAGCTAAAGACCCTGCAGTTGGCTCTTTACCGCCTGGCATACTCGCGCTTCACTGGAATGCCAATTGAAAAGATTCAGGTGTGCTTCTACTTTGTTGGCGAAAACAAAGAGATTAAGCCGGAACAAATTCCAAACGAGGCCGAGTTACTTGAACTGTGGGCAGCTGCGACTAATTAAAAGAGTTCGTTGTCTGGCTTGGTAGGTAGATCGATTGGGCGAGTAGCCACATCGTCTACAACAACCGACGGTGCAACCTGCTTGGCAACCAACTTGCCAACCGCGCCGGTAGCAACATCTTCGGCTAGTCCATCAAGCATTAGAACTGCTTCGTCGATGATCTCTTGGTTCTTCTTGGAAATACCAAACATCAACCAACGAGCAAATTCGAATTCGCTGTAAAGGGTTGCACGCAAACGAAGTGCATCGTCAACGTGGTTGTGTGACATGCGGTAAGTATCGATGATGCTTTCTGAAAGCTCGTGAATGCCTGAACCAAGAATCCAGGCAAAGTCTTCGGCTGGGTCAGAAACGCGAAGCGTGCTCCAGCCAAGAACTCCGGAAACCTGATCATCAAGAGTCAGCAAGGTTTCGCCATTAAGTCCGCCGTGAATCACAGTTGGTTTGAAACGGAACAGGCTGGTGTCTTCAAGTGCCTGTTCCCAACGAGACAACAACACCGATGGAACTTTTCCGGTGGCAGCAAATCGATCAAGCTCTGCAACACGACCACGAACAATTTCAACCGGCTCAAAGGTTGCCAGGTGTGCGTCTTCAATGATTGCGGTATCAAGATTGTGAATCGCGGCAATCGCCTTGGCGATGCTTGATGAAAGTGCGGTGTCAGCGCCAACTGTAGTGATGTCAGTCTGGTTTCCATACATGAATTCAAAAACCAGAGCGCGGTTTCCCTTTTCGTCTTTAGCTTCACCAACCAAATTGGTGATCTTGAACGGCAGGCGCATGCGATCAACCTTGGTCAGAGTCTTTAGCGCGCGAAGTTCAACTTCTTGCTCGGCACCCGCGGTCTGCGAGTTGGCAATGCGAACCACGTAGTGTTCGCCGCTGGTGGCGGTCAGCAACGCGGTATCAAAGGCACCATTGGTGCCAGACGATAGGCCCTTCACATCAACGAAGTTCAGGTGCGGAACCGCGGCTTTCGCAAGCGCGGCTAAAATCAAGGGAGATCTGGCCATGAAATTTAGGTTAGACAGAAACATAGCCTTAGCCATGTACCGCCACGCGAACAGAGAAGCCATGAATGATGTTTTGAGCCTGCCATTGGCTCGTTCGGCCGTGGATCGCGATTACCTGTCTCGCACTAAGCCAGACCTCTTTACTGCGCTTGCCGCTAACCCAACCACCAAGATTCTGCCGGTGTTCGACGGCAAGGTTTTGCTAACCGGTTCTGCCAACGATCCGCAGCCGGAACTCAAGCTGTTCAGCCCGCAGGAACTGCCTACCTTTAATTACCGCGCCTACCTGGGCAAAACTATCGGTGCTCAGGAATTGCCAGATGACTCGGCAATTATTTTGCACGTGCTTGATCAAGATGCGGCGAATGCGATTGAACCCAACACCGATAGCTGGCATGTGCTGCGCAGGACCGGCGCCGGACTCAGCGATTTGGGTGCTGGAATTTACGCGCAGGGTTTGGCGCTCTACAACTGGAACAAGACGCACGGTTTTTGCCCAAAGTGCGGAACCGCAACTGAGGTTGCGCAAGCCGGTTGGGTAAGAATTTGTCCGGTTGATAAGCACGAGGTTTATCCGCGCACGGATCCGGCGATCATCGTGAGTGTGATTGATGATCAAGACCGAATCCTTCTTGGTTCTCAGGGTGTCTGGGAAGAAAATCGATGGTCGATACTTGCTGGCTTTGTTGAAGCAGGGGAGTCACTTACCGCTGCGGTGGTTCGCGAGATCTATGAAGAAGCCGGTGTTCGAGTTGTTGAGCCAACTTACCTGGCTAGTCAGGCGTGGCCGTTCCCTTATTCATTGATGCTTGGCTTCACCGCCAAGGTTGATCCGCGTCACGCAAAGTCAGAGCCAGTTCCAGATGGCGATGAAATTGAAAAGCTGCGTTGGTTCAGTCGCGAAGATATTGCTCGCGAGGCAAAGGATCTTTTGCTACCGGGTCGCATGACTATTTCACGTGTGATGATTGAGCACTGGTACGGCGACACAATTATTTCTGCAACAGAGCAAGGCTTGAACTAATTGCAAGCTGAGGCACTTCTAGAAAATCTTGACCCTGAGCAGCGTCAGGCTGCCGAGTCACTAGTTGGCCCTACCTGCATTCTTGCCGGAGCCGGTACCGGTAAAACTCGCACGGTTACTCACCGCATTGCCTATGGAATTTCAAAGGGTTACTACTCGGCTAATCGAGTGCTCGCGCTTACCTATACCAACCGCGCAGCCGGCGAACTTCGTGCGCGCTTGCGTCAACTTGGCATTGGTGCGGTCTCTGTGAAAACTTTTCACGCCGCGGCGCTTTCACAATTGGAATTCTTTTGGCCGCAGTTCGCTGGCGTGCCAGCACCATCGGTGTTGGAATCAAAGGCTCGCTTGATTTCTAAGGTCGCCGACGAGGCAAAAATTCGCTTAGATGCCGGAGCACTTCGCGACTTTGCCGGCGAGATCGAGTGGCGCAAGTACTCAATGCTGAGCATGGCCGATTACGCGGCAATCGTGAAGTCACGACCAAAAGTTGCCGGTTTGAGTCCGGCCAAAAACCTTGAACTGCAGCAGGGCTACGAAGACGCCAAGATCAAGGCGCAAAAGGTGGATTGGGAAGACGTGCTGGTGCTGACGCTTGGCATGCTTCGTGCCGAGCCTCGCGCGTTGGCTCACGTGCAACAGCAATATCGTTTCTTCACCGTTGACGAATACCAAGACATCTCTCCGTTGCAGCACGCGCTGCTAGATACCTGGTTAGGTAATCACTCTGACCTATGCGTAGTTGGCGATCCAAATCAGACCATCTATTCGTTCACCGGTGCAACCTCTGAGTTCTTGCAGAACTTTGGTTCGCGCTACCCGGATGCCACTGTGATTCAACTGTCTCGCAACTATCGTTCGACTCAGCAGATCGTTTCGTTTGCTAACCGCTTGACCACCGATTCAAGCGTGGTTGATCCGCTGCGTTCAGAGGGTGAAGTTGGCTTGGCGCCGCGTTCGCTTTCGTTTGCAACCGTTGCCGATGAATGTGCCGCGTTGGCCTCGTCGATTCGCACCAAGCTGGATCAGGGCGTCAAGCCAAGCGACATCGCGGTGCTTTACCGCGTCAACGGTCAGTCAGAAGCAATCGAGCACGCGCTTACTCAAGCTGGAATTGATTATCAGGTTCGTGGCGGTGAGCGATTCTTCAATCGTCCAGAAGTACAAAATGCAATTCGAGCAGTACGCGCCGAGGCCGTCTCGCCAACTGACAAACCGCTCTATCAAGCGGTCACCGATATCGTGCGCTCACTTGGTTGGCAGACCCAGCAACCAACCGATAAGGGATCGCCGCGCGAAAAGTGGGAGTCACTGAATTCCTTCTTGGCAATCACAGAGGAACTTGCCGAAGGATCCACCATTGGTGACTTTGCCAAAGAGCTTGACGAGCGCCAGCGCTCACAGCACGAACCGGTCAAGGCAGCGGTAACGCTGTCAACCATGCACGCTGCCAAGGGTCTTGAGTGGGACCTGGTCTTTATTGTTGGCCTTACCGAGGGCTACCTGCCAATTACTTATGCGCAGACTGAAACAGAGATTCGCGAAGAACAACGATTGCTTTACGTGGGTCTAACTCGTGCGCGCAAGGAACTAACACTTTCTTGGGCGCGCAGAGATGCCACCTCAACCCGCGACCGCGAACCATCTAGGTTCCTAGCGCTGCTGGCCCCGCGCGTTTAACAACCGCATGCCTTGTGCTTGGGCCAAACGAATTCGGTAATCTCGCCGGTCTTTAAGTTCATTCGGTAGCCGCTCAGGTTTTCTTCGCTAAGTTCAAATCCGGAAACCTTGTCGATGCGCGCCAGAATCTTTTGGATCACAACACCGGCGGCAAATAGCTGACTTGCCGCGTCATCAAATTTCTTTTGACTGCCGATCAATTGACTCGCCAGTACCGGCCAGTTGCTGTCTTCATCAGTGCGCATGTTTTCTAAGCAAAATAGGCAGGCGGTTTGACCCGGAATAATCATTGGGCTGATCGATGCGAATTCGGTATCAAAACTCACCGCAATGTGTGGAACGTCGCGATTTGCCCAGTGAGAATATCTGCGTGGCTCGATTGCCTGCTGCACAATCAACACCGCGCAATCAATTTTTTGCAGTTGTTTTTCCAAAATCTTTTTGCCGGTGGAAACCACAGCTTTGTTTGGCGATGCGGCCAGCATTGTGCGTAAAGCATCGATGCGCGGACGGCCAAGTAGTTGGCTTGGGTAAGCGGTTGGTCCAAGGTCGGCGCGCTGTACCTGTTGTTCATCGTGGCTGATTAGGTGGCCAACGCCGGCGGCGGCCAGGCCCTGCGCAATGGCCAACCCGGTTCGTGAAATGTCTTCAATGTGAATTGACCTACCCGCCCTGCCAATCAACACTGCCTCGCCATCCACCGCATGCACCAAACTGGCGCGAATAATTTCGGCGAATGCCCCGGCAACAAAGTCTGGAGTCAGTTCAACTTTTGATTTAAGTTTTGGATTCTCGGCCAGCATGATTGGCCCCAGCTGCTCAAGCACAGAATCGTAATCGGCCTTACTTAGTCCCAGCTCCTTAGTGACAGCCGGAAGTTGTTGATCGGCGATGCCGCGGTAAAGCGCAGCAATCAATCGCTCTTGCGCAGGAGACAGTTTCTTGAGCACCACCTGTGACCGTCCAAGCCCAAGCTGCATCTCAAAGGGGTTGCGCCATAGCGCTTGGTGATTTGGATTGATTCGAAAGACCATGGCTAAATAATTTCAACCAATACCCGTATCCGTGCGAGTTATGCACAGCGCAAAATGAAAATAATTGCTTATTCAGAAAGTAGGTCGCGCAAGGCCTGATCAAAGGCATCCGGAAGCTGCCCGCCCTCGCGCAATTTAGAAATCAACGCAGCCGGGCTTTCGATGTCGGCACCACTTGGAACTAGGTCTGGGTGATCCCAAAGTGCATCACGCTTTTCAATTCCAACTGCGGCACCAACCTCGCGCCACATCGCAGCAGCTTCGCGTAAGCGACGAGGTCTAAGTTCCAAACCAACCAAAGCTCCAAAGGTAAGTTCCGCAGGACCACCGGTTGCTCTGCGGCGACGAACGGCCTCTGCAACCGCTGCAGCTCGTGGCATGCGACGCGTTGCCTCTTCTGTTACAACGTCAACCCAACCCTCGATAAGCGCCAACAGGGTTTCGATCGATGAAAGTGCTGCGCTCTGGTCATCGGTGCGATCTGCAATGAAAGCACCTGACTCCAGCGCAACACGAAGTTCGTCTGGATTTTCCGGATCAAAGTCTTCGGCAATTTCTGAAATGCGTGAGTTGTCAATCGAAATCTCTGATGCATACTTGGCGATCTGTGAAACCACGGCGTCACGCAACCACTTGCTGTGCTTGAACAAGCGCACGTGAGCCATCTCGCGAATTACAAGATAGATGTAAGCCTGATCGCGTTCGATCTCTAGGCCCTTGACGAAGGCCTCAAGATTTTGCGCAATGAAGGCTGCACGTTGATCCTTGAAAAGCGGCAAGCCAATGTCGCCGCCGGTAAGCACTTCGTGGGAAAGCTTGCCAAGTGCCTGACCAAGTTGCATTGCGAACAGTGCACCACCGGCAGACTTCATGACACCGCTGGCGTTGCCCAAAATTTCTTGAATTTCTTCTGGCGCATTCGCAGTTAGGTTTTCGCTCAGTGCCTCGCTCATGCGATTTGCAACCGGCTCACTCAACGCCTGAAAAAGCGGCATGGCATCGGCAACCCAAAGTTCACGCGAAAGCAGTTTAGGTTCGCCAACCAGTTCCGGAATTGCGGTTGATTCATTCAACCAAAGTGAACCAATCGAAATCGCATCTTGAATACTTTTGCGCACCGAATCAGAAATCGCAACGCTGCCCGAATGTGCGATTGCCTTAGCCTGAGTGGTGGCCAATTCCCAGTTCACACCCCCTGCTTCAGAACCAGGTGTCGTGCCCTGCGCTTGTAGCGAACTCATGGCTCGCTTGATTTGATCCAACATGGCAGCCATGGCAGCAGGGTCTTTAGCTAGACCAGCGGCCTCGGCCAGTTGTTCTGGGTCAATCGGGCCTTCACGGTTCAAAAAGTGGCGCATAAGAGCCTCGAAGTCATCGGGGTTCATGCCGCCCTGCCCGCCCGGGTTCTGGTTATCGTTCATCTGCGTCCTTACCTACTAAGACTAATCACGCTTAGGCTTAAGTCATTCCTGTGAATGTAGTGAGGGCCCCTTTGAGTTACAACACCGATTTTGATTCGCGTGCGAAATCGAAGCCACGTAGATCAGTTGGTTTGGCGTTCCTGGTGTTGGGTATTGGATCACTATTTGCTCTTTGGTCGTTTCCGACTCCCTATGTAATTGAGCAGCCGGGTCCTGCCTACAACGTGCTCGGCACCGATAGCGGCAAGCAGATTATTTCCATTACAGATGCTCCTACTTATGCAACCTCTGGAAACCTTGATCTACTAACCGTGCAGATTGCCGGCAATCGCTCAAAGACTCCAAGCTGGTTGGAAATTTTCAATGCCTGGATGGATCCGTCGAAGAGCGTGGTTCCGATTGATGAAATTTTTCCGGCCAACCAAACCGTAGAGCAATCAACCGCCGAGAGCACAGCGATGATGGAGCAGTCTCAGCAAGAGGCAATTGCGGTTGCTTTGAAGAACTTGGGCTACCAGGTGCCGGTGCAGCTATACGTGAGTGAGGTCACCAAGAACTCGCCTTCGAGCGGCCAGATTGTTGCTGCCGACTTCGTGCAAAAAATAAATGGCGTCAAGGTTGCCACCATCGAGGAGCTTCGCCAAAAGGTGAACAAGTACGACGGCAAGACTCCGCTAACCGTTGAGCTATTGCGCAACGGTGAACCAAAATCTTTCACCATCACACCAAAGAAGGATGAGACTGGTGCCTACCGAATCGGAATCATGGTGGGTTATAAATATGACTTCCCGGTTCAGGTA
>CANGJO010000030.1 GCA_947454285.1 Microbacteriaceae bacterium
CGGTACCGGTGGCGCCTAGTAGCACCACATCGGTTTCGCCAGCATTAATTCGCTGAGCCAAGTCGGCAATTGCAGTTGGTTGGTCACCCGATGGTTTGAACTCGGAAATTACCTGGAAGGGCGCGAAAGACCTAGTTGCTTCCACTGAAGGCCTCATGTTCGATTTGTTGCCAAAGTTTTCGCGCGTCTTTGAGCAGCAAATGTAAGTCTTGGTTGGAATTCAAGATCACATCGGCGGCATTTGCTCGCTGCACAGGAGAGGCTTGTGATGCCACGCGCTTCTCAGCTTCAGCACGGTTCATCTTTCGGATTGAAACAAGACGTTCGATTTGCTTCTCGGCGGGCGCCTCAACGGTGACAACCTTGTTGAAATCAAGATGAACGGCCGCTTCAACCAATAGCGGAACATTGTAAATAACTATCGAATCGTCAGGTAGTTCGGCGATGCGCTTTGCTGCAAGTTGTTTTACCAGCGGGTGCACAATTGCCTCTAGCTGCTTTCGTTTATCGGTGTTCGAAAAAACGATTGCGCCCAGTGCCGCACGATTAAGCGCGCCGTCGCTAATTACCGAGTCACCAAACTCTCGCTGAATTTCGGCGAGGCCTGGCGTTCCTGGTTCCACTACTTCGCGGGCTAGTTTATCGGCGTCGATCTCAATGCCACCCAGCTCAACCCAGGCAGACGCAACCGTGGATTTGCCCGAGGCAATCCCGCCGGTGAGTCCAACTAGATACATACCCTTAGCCTAAACAAAAAAGGAGGCCAACCTTTCGGCTGACCTCCTTTTGAACTTGATGATTACTCAGCGCTCTTTAGCTTGTCGCGAAGTGCTGCAAGTGATTCGTCTGCTGCAAGAGTTCCTGCATCTGATGACTCGCTTGAGTAGCTTGAGCTTGAAGCAGCTGGCGCTTCCGCTGGAGTTGCTGGAGCGTCAGGAAGCTTGGCTGCAGCTTCGTTAGCTGCCTTAACCTGCTTCTTGTGCTCTTCCCAACGAGCGTGAGCCTCGGCGTATTCCTTTTCCCACTTGGCGCGAGCTTCTTCGAAGCCTGCCTTCCATTCGTTGGTCTTAGGGTCGAAGCCTTCTGGGTACTTGTAGGTACCAGTCTCGTCGTAGTCAGCAGCCATACCGTAAAGAGCTGGGTTGAATTCGGTACCCTCTGGGTTTACCTCTTCGTTAGCCTGCTTTAGGGACAGTGAAATGCGACGACGGTCTAGATCGATGTCGATTACCTTAACGAATACGTCCTGGTTAACCGCTACAACCTGCTCAGCAAGCTCAATGTGCTTTGAAGAAAGCTCTGAGATGTGAACTAGGCCTTCGATGCCGTCTGCAACGCGAACGAATGCACCGAATGGAACCAACTTGGTTACCTTACCTGGCGCGTACTGACCAATTGCGTGAGTACGTGCGAATACCTGCCATGGGTCTTCCTGGGTTGCCTTTAGAGATAGCGAAACGCGCTCACGCTCTTGATCAACTTCAAGAACCTCAACGGTAACTTCCTGACCAATCTCAACAACTTCTGAAGCGTGCTCGATGTGCTTCCATGAAAGTTCTGAAACGTGAACTAGACCGTCCACGCCACCAAGGTCGATAAACGCACCAAAGTTAACGATCGATGAAACAACACCGGTACGGATCTGTCCCTTTGCAAGGTCAGCTAGGAAGGTGCTGCGTGAAGCAGACTGTGACTCTTCAAGTAGAGCGCGACGTGAAAGCACAACGTTGTTGCGGTTCTTGTCTAGCTCAAGAATCTTGGCTTCAACCTTCTGTCCTAGGTAAGGACCTAGGTCGCGAACGCGACGAAGCTCGATTAGCGATGCAGGAAGGAATCCACGAAGACCAATGTCAACGATCAGACCACCCTTAACAACTTCGATAACAACACCGGTAACGGTGCCATCGGCTTCCTTGACCTTCTCAACGTCGCCCCATGCGCGCTCGTACTGTGCACGCTTCTTTGAAAGAATTAGTCGGCCTTCTTTGTCTTCCTTCTGAAGAACAAGTGCCTCAACTGTGTCGCCTACTGAAACGATCTCTGATGGATCTGCATCGTGGCGGATAGATAGTTCACGTGAAGGAATTACACCTTCAGTCTTGTAACCAACGTCTAGTAGAACTTCGTCGCGGTCAATTTTTACAACGGTTCCAGCAATTAGGTCGCCGTCGTTGAAGAACTTCAAGGTTGCTTCTACTGCTGCAAGGAAGTCTTCTGCAGATCCGATGTCATTTACAGCGATCTGCTTGGTTGTCTTGGTGGTCATATATGTATGTACTCTTAACGGGCATTACTCGGGTCGCGACAAAATCACACAGATTTTCCATGGATTCCACCGCAACGATGGATAGGGATTTGCGTGAAAAACACGCCCCATAAGCCTATCTGATTACTGGCCCTAGTGGGCGGCCTGATCCCAGCTCTTGCCAATGCCTATCTGGACTTCAAGAGGCACCGATAACTCGACGACCTGCTCCATTTGCTGGGTTACGAGCTGCTTTAGCGCCTCAAGCTCGCCCTTTGCCACCTCGAAGACCAATTCGTCGTGGACCTGAAGCAACATTCGGCTCTTTAGTCCCGATTCCTGCATCTTTTGGTCGATGGAATTCATGGCGAGCTTCATGATGTCGGCCGCGGTCCCCTGGATTGGCGCGTTTAATGCTGCACGACGGGCGTTTTCTCGAACCTGGAAAATCTTGCTGTTCAGGTCATCGAATGGGCGGCGACGACCAAAGGTCGTGGCGGTGAAACCCTTGGTCTTGGCCTCTTCAACCACCGATGCCAGGTAGCGCTTTACCCCACCGAATCTGGCGAAGTAGTCGGCCATCAATTGCTTGGCCTCGGCGTTAGAGATGCGAAGTTGCTTGGCCAGGCCGTATTCGCTCAGGCCGTAAACCAGACCGTAGCTCATTGCCTTTACCGTGCCACGCATTGAGGTGGTCACATCAGCAGGCTTTACGCCAAACAATCGCGAGCCGACGAATCGGTGTAGGTCTTCGCCAGTCTTGAAGGCCTCGATGATTCCGGCATCGTCCGACAGGTGCGCCATGATTCGCATTTCAATTTGCGAGTAGTCGGCGCTGAGCAGAGTCTCGAAGCCCTTTCCGGCAATGAACGCATCACGAATCTCACGACCGCGTTGACTGCGAATCGGAATGTTCTGCAGGTTTGGGTTCTCAGAAGAAAGTCGCCCGGTAGATGTACCCGTCTGAACGTAGTTGGTGTGAATGCGCCCGTCTTCGCCGACCGACTTCAACATGGTCTCAACGATCTGACGAATCTTGGTGACCTCGCGATGCTCAAGCAGTCTTGCCAAGAACGGGTGTTCTGTTTGTTCAAACAGTTCAGTCAGTGCAGCCGCGTTGGTCGAGAATCCAGTCTTAACCTGCTTGGTTCCAGTCATGCCTAGTTCGTCAAACAACACTGTCTGTAATTGCTTAGGCGACGCCAAGTTAATTTCGTGACCGATGATCTCGTAAGCGCTCTTAGCGATGCTGGCAACCTCACCGGTTAAGCGTTCGAAAAGCTCATTGAGTTTCTTGGTGTCAACTGTGATTCCGTAGTGTTCCATGCGCGCCAAAGACGTATTAGTTGGCAGCTCTACCTCACCATAGACGCGCAACTGATCCTGTTGCTCAACTTGGTCATACAGCTTTGGTGCAAGCGCAATGGTGAGCCACGCATCCAGCGAGGCATCAGTGGATTCTTCGGCGAGCAGTTGGTTTGGGTCACCACGCTTAACAACGGTGCCCAGGTATTCAAGGGCTAGCTCATCAAGACCAAAATCCTTGCGGACTGGATTTAATAGATAAGCAAGCAGCAGGGTGTCGTAATCTAGGCCCGCAAATTCAACCCCTAAATCAAACAAGACTTTCGAGAAATCTTTTGCACCGTGGATTGCCTTGACGCAAGACGCATCAGTCAACCAAGGCTGCAAGGTTTTCTTTAGGTCATCGGTTGAGGTTGGCTCCCATATTTTTCGTGCTGATTCGGTAGCGAGACCAACTCCGGTGATCTGTTCGTTTGCAATCTCAAAGGAAAGACCAACGGTTCCAGTGGTTGCCTTTAGCCAAGACGTGAGTTTTGCTGCGGACAATTTTTCAACTTCAGGAATTACAAGCTCTTCAAAAACAGCATCTGCTTTTGTTGATTGAAACGCGTCTTCGAATGCTGCAACAGCAGAAGTGGTATCGCCGACAGGCGGAGTTGCAGCTGTACCTGGCTTTGAGCCACGCAAACGCAAAACGCGTTCGGTGAGTGTTTTGAATTCAAGTTTTGCAAAGACTTCGCGCACTGCCGCTTCGTTTACGCCACCAAGTTCAAGGTCTTCTTGCTGAAAGTCAAAGTCCAGGTCGCGAACCAAGTGATTCAAACGGCGATTGCGCTTTGCTAGATCCTGGTGCTCGCGAAGGCTCTCGCCCACCTTGCCAGTAATTGAATCGGCGGCAGCCAATACGGACTCTAAATCGCCGTGCAACTGCAACCACTTGGCTGCGGTCTTTGGGCCAACGCCCGGAATACCAGGCAGGTTATCGGATGTCTCACCAACCAGAGCCGCTAGATCTGGGTACTGGCGAGCGTGGATGCCGTACTTCTCTAGTACTGCTGCGTCGTCCATGCGAGCCAAGTTCATCACGCCCTTGACGGGGTAAAGAATCGTGGTGTTGTCAGAAATCAGCTGGAAAGTATCACGGTCACCGGAAACAACGTAAACGGTGTAGCCCTTGGCGGCGCTCTGATCGGCCAAGCTCGCAAGCACGTCATCGGCCTCGTAGTTAACCCGGGTGATGGTTTTGATGTTCATTGCTGCAAGCGCTTCTTGCAGCAACTCGGTTTGACCAACAAATTCCGGAGGAGTCTCGCCGCGGGTTCCCTTGTACTCAGGATATTCCTCGGTGCGGAATGAGCTGCGCGAGAGGTCAAAGGCAACCGCAAGGTGGGTTGGTTTTTCTGCCTGCAATATATTTAGCAGCATAGAAATGAAACCGTGAACCGCATTGGTATGCTGACCGTCTTTGGTCTTGAAGTTATCGGGGTTCAGTGCGTAAAAGGCACGAAATGCTAGCGAATGCCCATCAATCAACAGGAGGGTAGGCTTTGGACTAGCGTTCATGAGGCAAGCCTAACTGCCCCGCTACCCGTTTTAGGAGCATTGATGTCATCACCAAAGTTGAGTCCCGCAGCCGCTGAATTGATGCAGTCGCGTGGCCTTGGTCCCCTGGCAGAAAAAATGGGAATCGAGTTGCTTGAGCTAAGTGCAGAGCGTGCGGTGGCAACCATGCCGGTTGAAGGTAACACTCAGCCGCTTGGAGTTCTGCACGGTGGCGCACACGTTGTGTTGGGCGAAAGCCTTGGAAGTTTTGCAGCCAACGTTTGGGCACACCCCGATAAAGTTGCCGTCGGCATTGAGGTAAACGCGAGTCACAGTCGTTCGGCAACCAGTGGAAAAGTGACTGCGGTTTGTAGCGCTATCAACTTAGGTAAGAGTCTTGCTGTTCACGAGATCGTGATTTCAGATGAAGCTGGCCGCAGACTTTCTACAGTCCGCATCACGAACTACTTGAAAGAAAAAGCTAACTAGTCTTTTTTAGTTTCGGCTGCGGCGTCAGGCTTTGGCGCGCCAAGTTGTTCGATAACAGTTATTGCCACTTCCTGCATGGTTAATCGTCTATCCATCGAGGCCTTTTGAATCCAACGGAAAGCCTCTGGCTCTGTCAAATTCATTTTTTCGTTGAGAAGACCCTTGGCACGATCAACAAGTTTTCGAGTCTCGAAGCGCTCGTTTAGGTCTGCAATTTCGTTTTCGAGAGCGGTCAGCTGGGCGTGACGACTCAGGGCAATTTCAATTGCTGGAAGTAGGTCGTTTGGAGTGAATGGCTTGACAACATAGGCCATTGCTCCAGCTTCACTAGCGCGATCCACAAGCTCTTTTTGGCTAAACGCGGTTAGTAAAACAATCGGAGTCTTTGAGCCAACCAATTTCTCTGCAGCTGAGATGCCATCAAGGTTAGGCATCTTGATGTCCATGACTAAAAGGTCTGGCTTGTGTTCGGTTACGAGGGCTACGGCCTGTTCCCCATCGCTGGCTTCGGCGATTACATCGAAACCGTGCTCAATTAGGGTCTCGACTATGTCCATACGAATCAATGATTCGTCTTCAGCCACAATCACCGTGCGCTTCTTCGCTGCATCTGCCATGGGGTCAACTTTATTCGATTTGCCTTGAGTTTTATGAACAAAGTCTCTTCGGCTAAGATTGTCAGGTTAGCCGAAGTGGCGAAATGGCAGACGCGGAGCACTCAAAATGCTTTTCCGAAAGGAGTGCGGGTTCAAGTCCCGCCTTCGGCACAAACAAGAAAACGGACCCCGATTGGGGTCCGTTTTCTTTTATCCAGGTCTTTTGGAGCCCTCTTTACTGAGGTACTGAAGATCCAAGCTTGTGAACACGAAGGGTGTTGGTTGAGCCCTTTACGCCTGGTGGAGTACCGGCTACTACAACAACTTCCTCGCCGATCTTGCCTTTGCCGGTGGCAAGAACAAGCTCGTCAACCTGGTTCATCATCTGGTCAGTGTGCTGAACCGGTGCAACTAGGTAAGAGTAAGCGCCCCAGACTAGTGACAAGCGGTTACGCACTGTCTCGCTAGGTGTGAAGGCCAAGGTTGGAACAGCGCTGCGTAAACGTGCCACGCGGCGAAGTGAGTCACCAGATTCGGTGAATACACAAACGTACTTAGAACCTAGCAGCTCGGCGATCTCAACGGCTGCAAGTGAAACTGCACCTGAGTGGGTGTGCGGGCGTGTACCAAGTTCCGGAATGCGGTCAAGGCCGTTGGCCTCAGTTGATTCAATGATTCGAGCCATTGCTTCAACGGTCTCTACTGGCCACTTACCTACTGATGTTTCACCTGAAAGCATCACAGCGTCGGCGCCATCAAGAATTGCGTTGGCAACGTCAGAGGCCTCGGCACGAGTTGGACGCGAGTTCTCAATCATGGTCTCAAGCATTTGTGTTGCCACAATTACAGGCTTGGCCCAACGACGTGCAAGTTCAACTGCACGCTTCTGAACTAGCGGAACATCTTCGAAAGGAAGCTCAACACCAAGGTCACCACGAGCAACCATGATGCCATCAAAGGCGTCGATGATTTCTTCAAGAGCTTCAACAGCCTGAGGCTTCTCAATCTTGGCAATTACTGGAAGGAACTTGCCCTCTTCGTTCATGATTTCGTGAACGCGAACGATGTCGCTGGCGTTACGCACGAATGAAAGAGCGATCATGTCTACGCCAAGACGAATTCCCCAACGAAGGTCGTCTTCATCCTTTTCGGAAAGAGCAGGAACGTTTACGGCAACACCAGGAAGGTTGATTCCCTTGTTGTTCGAAACGAAGCCAGGAACCTCAACCACAGTAGTTACAGTGTCGCTGGTAACTTCAGTTGCCTTAAGGGTTACTTTTCCATCGTCGATCAAAAGTAGGTCGCCAACCTTGACGTCACCACATAGACCCTTGAAGGTTGTGCCACAAATTTCCTTTGTGCCTTCAACATCGTTGATGGTGATCTTAAAGGTGTCGCCCTTCTCAAGCATGTGTGGACCATCTGCAAAACGAGCAAGACGAATCTTTGGACCCTGAAGGTCAACGAAGATACCAACGGCCTTGTCCACATCGGCAGCAGCTTTGCGAACTGTGCGGTAGATCTCTTCGTGGACGTCGTAGCTACCGTGGCTAAGGTTCATACGAGCAACGTCTACACCTGCCTCGATGATGGCACGAATGCTTTCGTAGCTAGAGGTTGCCGGACCAAGGGTGGCAACAATCTTTGCGCGTCTCATTTATTTCCTCTGTTTGTTTTAGATGGAGATTGGTCGATCGGTAGGTTTTACCGGTCGTGGTAGTTCACTTGTACCTTCTAGGTATTCATCGATGGCGGCCGCCGCGCTGCGACCCTCAGCGATTGCCCAAACAATTAGGCTTTGTCCGCGACCGGCATCACCGGCAACAAAAACGCCGTCGGCATTTGTTGCCCAGTTAGCCTCGCGCTGAACATTGCCTCGATCATCGAGGGCGATTTTTGATTGATTGTTCATGTCTTCACCTTCAACACCGGTGAAGCCAAGAGCTAGTAGCACCAAGTCAGCAGGAATGATTTGCTCAGTTCCAGCCTTGGGTAGGCGCTTGCCATTTACGAATTCAGTTTCGGCAACCTTTACGCCAGTCACCTTGCCATTTTCGCCAACAAACTCAACGGTAGATGCAAGGTATGTGCGGTCACCAAACTCTTCATGAGCAGAAGCAACTTCAAACAAGGTTGGCATGGTTGGCCATGGCTGGTTTGCTGGGCGTTCCGCAGGTGGCTGCTTACCAATTGCCAATGTGGTGACTGAGATTGCGCCCTGGCGGGTAGCAGTTCCAAGGCAGTCGGCTCCGGTATCGCCACCACCAAGAATGATTACGTTCTTACCGCCTGAAAGAATTTGGTTTTCAACGACTTCGCCAGCAACCACACGGTTAGCTGGAACTAGGTAGTCCATTGCAAAGTGAACGCCGTCCAAGTCGCGGCCAGGAATGTTTAGGTCACGAGGCTTGGTTGCTCCGGTGGCAATCAGAACTGCGTCGTATCGTGAACGCAGGTCTTCCCAGGTGATGTCAACGCCAATGTTTACGCTGGCACGGAAACGAGTTCCTTCTGCTTCCATTTGCTTCAGGCGAAGATCAATGTGCTGCTTCTCCATTTTGAAATCCGGAATACCGTAACGAAGCAGGCCGCCAATTTTGTCGTCGCGTTCGTAAACCGCAACTGTGTGACCGGCACGAGTCAACTGCTGAGCAGCAGCCAGGCCAGCAGGACCAGAACCAACAACGGCAACTGTCTTACCGGTTAGACGCTCAGGTGCGTGTGGCTTAACCCAATCCTTGTCGAAGGCCTCATCAATAATTGAGACTTCGATTTCCTTAATGGTCACCGCTGGCTGATTAATTCCCAGCACACAAGAACTCTCGCAAGGTGCTGGGCACAGACGGCCGGTGAACTCAGGGAAGTTGTTGGTTGCGTGTAGTCGCTCGATTGCATTCTTGCCTTCGCCGCGCCAGGTTAGGTCGTTCCATTCAGGAATCAAATTACCCAGTGGGCAACCGTGGTGACAGAACGGCACACCGCAATCCATGCATCGACTTGCTTGAGTCTTTACAACCCCGGCATCACGCTTTTCATAAACTTCTTTCCAGTCCATGATGCGCACCGATACCGGACGGCGTGTTGCAGTCTCTCGCTCGGTGGTCTTTAAGAATCCACGTGGATCAGCCATTGGTGACCTCCAAAATCTGCTTCCAAACAGTGTCGCTGTCTGGGTCTACCCCATCGGCGGTTGCCTTCGCGCGAATCTTTAGCACGCTTGCGTAGTCGCGAGGCAGCACGGTGGTGAAGTTTTTAACTTCGGCATCGAAGTTCTGCAGCAACGACTTGGCCAGAGCTGAATCGGTTTCAACAACATGCTGCTCAAGCAGTGCACGCAACTGCTGTTCTTCTTCAGCTGAGAGATCGTTCATGTGCAACTCGCCCGCAGCCAGTGCCTCGTGGTTAACGTGATCGGCGCGCAACTTGTAAACAAATGCAACACCTCCTGACATACCAGCGCCAAGGTTTCTACCGGTTGGGCCAAGAATTACTGCAACTCCACCGGTCA
>CANGJO010000031.1 GCA_947454285.1 Microbacteriaceae bacterium
GAGCAACACCGCTATCGGATCACCTTGAAATTGAGACCTACACCTGGGATGTTCTGCCTCCAGAACTAAAGACCGGTGACATCATTGAATACGTAAGCCGCGAACTTGAATTCGTGCGCAATGAATTGATTGGCTAACTACATGACTGAAAAAATTCGCGTCTCACTCATTGGCCTCGGATCAATGGGCACAGCCATGGCGCACAGATTGCTAGACCAGGGCTTTGACCTAGATATCTGGAATCGCTCTCCAAAAGAAATAGGTGACCTGCTAGATAAAGGGGCACGCAAGGTAGAGCTCGACCAAGCGCTGCAAAATGAATTTGTTGTTTCAATGCTTAGCAATGACGCAGCAGCCCTTGATGTATTCAGCGATGAGAACTTGGCAAAGGCAAAGCCGGGCGTTATTCACCTAAACATGTCAACGCTAAGCACCAACGCATCTCGCGAACTAGCCGAGCGTCACGCCAAGCACAGCGTTGGCTACGTTGCTTCGCCGGTGCTTGGTCGCCCAATGGCAATTACCAACGGCAAGCTTCTAATTGTTGCAGCCGGAGACCCCGCCGCAATTGAAAAGGCAAAGGTCGTTTTTGACAAGGTCTCGGCTCAGCACTGGAACGTGGGGGCAGATCACACCAAGTCGATATTGGTGAAGCTTGGGGTCAACTACAACCTGATTCACGCATTGCAGGCAATCGGTGAATCTGTTGCGCTGGTTGAGTCGGGCGGCGTTGACCCAAACACATTCATTGAAATCATCACCCACACTGCCTTTACCGGCTCGGCCTATACCGGCTATGGTCCAATGATTGTGAACCGCAACTACACCCCGCCGGGCTTCTCAGTTGCACTTGGCCTCAAGGATGTGAAGCTAGTCGAAGATGCAGCAGCAGAGCTGAACCTAAAGCTTCCGGTTGCAAGCGTTTTGCACCAACTTTTCGAAACCGCGTTGCAGGATCCTGAACTTAAGGATTTAGATTGGTCCGCGATTGCAGAACTAACTCGTCAGCGCAAATTATAGATTTACAAAATAAAAAAATCGGGGCCCGGATGGGCCCCGATTTTTTTTACCATGGAGTGGGATTGCTTTTACTTTTTTCGTTTGACGCGTCGTGAACGTGCCAAGCTGTATACAACTGCTGCGATCAAGATCAATGCTGACTGGAACCAGTACTGCCAGGTTTGGTCTAGATCTAGGAAGACGGTTGCGTTTAGAACCTGAATCAAAAGAACGGAACCCATTAGCGTTCCAACATATGTTCCGCGACCACCCATTAGCGAGGTTCCACCAAGCACCACAGCGGTAACGCCGGTCAGAGTGTAGCTGACACCCTGAGATGCATCGCCGATTCCAAGCTGAACTGCAAGAAGCACTGAGCCTAGGAATACGAAGAGTGATGAAATCACGTAGGCACCCATAATTGATCTAGTTGTCTTTACGCCAACCTTGCGAGCTGATTCTTCGTTCGAACCAACTGCACGAAGCTGCCAGCCCCAACGAGACTTGCGAAGCAAGTACTCCATGATCACGGTTGCAACCACCGCTGCCATAAATACGTAAGGGATTGGTCCCACAGCAGCGTTCAGCACATCCGCAAATGCAGTGCTTATGTAGCCACCTGGCTCTGGTCTCAAAATGAATGCGAATCCACCAATTGCAATGTAGGTGGTCAGCGTCGCTGCAATCGCCGTGAACTTCACATAGCGAATCAGCGAGCTGTTGACGAGTCCAACCAGCGCAGCCACCAATGCCATGGTTACCAGACCCATGATGATTGCAGTCGCCGGTGCGTCGTCGTTAATAAAGAAGGATGCAATTACAACCAAGAAACCAATTAGTGGGCCCGTTGAAAGGTCAATTCCACCGGTCATCATGACCGTAGTTTGACCAATCGCCACAAACGCCACCGCGCTTACCAAAAGCAAAATTGAATTTAGGTTGAAGTCACCAAGGTAGGTGTCACTCTTCGGCATGATGTACAAAGCAAGGGCAATCATCACGAAGGTAAGCATTACCGGAGGTGCGTAGTCGCCGCGTAGGAATCTGCGGAACTTCTCAAGAACTCCCTCATTGCCAAGCTTCTGCTCGCGCTGCTCACGCTCAATGCGAATCACCTTGGTGGTTGAGGTTACTGCGGCCTCGATCATTGCCTCTTCGCGGTTTTCCCCGTCATGCAGAGTCTTTACAACCTGGCCACGAGACAACACGTAAACAGTGTCGCAAAGACCCTCAAGTTCCTTAGCGTCAGATGAGGCAACCACAACTGGAATGCCGTCGGCCGAAGCCTGGCGCAAGATTTCGTAAAGCTCGGAACGAGCACCAACGTCTACACCTTGGGTTGGCTCATCGGCCAAAATCATCACCGGGTTAGAAAGCAGCGCACGAGCCATTACTACCTTTTGCTGGTTTCCACCAGAAAGTGCAGATACCGGGGCTTCAAGACTAGGGGCCTTGATAGAAAGAGAGGTTAGGGTGTCGTGAACTGCGTTCACTTCCTTCTTGCGGCTTAGCAGCCCAAGCAATTTAAATTTCTTCAGTGATGCCAGAGCCGAGTTCTCGCGAACTGACATGCGCATCATCACACCTTCTCGCTGGCGGTCGGCAGGCATAAGCGCCGCCTTACCGTTCAGCGAACGGCCGGTCTTGGTTTCACCGTTGATTTCAATAGAACCGGTGAATACTGCCTGGCCGGCAAGAGCCTTCAAGAACTGCGATTGACCGTTGCCAACCACACCGGCGATACCAATGATTTGACCCGGGTAGGCCTCGATGCTCACATCGGTGAAGCCGTCACCGGTTAGACCGGCAACAACAAGGTTTGGCTTGGCACCCGCAGCTTTCTTGTGCTTAGGCGGGAAGGTTGAGTCAAGCTCGCGGCCAATAATCTGCGCCAAGAGTTCGGCGTCAGTGATTTTGTCGATTGGTGAGGTAGCCATTAGGTGACCGTCACGAAGAACAGTAACGATGTCGGCTAGTTCACGAACTTCGGCTAAACGGTGAGTGATGTAAATAACTGCAGTTCCGTTGGCGATTTCCTTGGCAACAAGTTGGAACAAAAGCTCCACAGAATCTTGACCAAGTGCAGCGGTTGGTTCGTCCAGAACCAAAATCTTTGGTGAGGTAGCAAGTGCCTTAGCAATCTCAAGCAAGTGCTTCTGAGCAATGGTCAAATCTTCTACGCGAAGCTTTAGCGAAATCTTTAGTCCAACGCGAGCTAGCAACTCTGCGCCAACCTCGTTGGCAGCGCGGCCTTTAAATACTGACCTAGGCAGAGCAACCTGTAGGTTCTCTAGAACAGTTAGGTCCTTCAGCACGGCAGGGTGCTGGTGAACAATTGCGATGCCAAGCTTGTTGGCAAGTGCTGGGGTCAACGCGTCATAACGCTCGCCGTGAATTACTAGGTCACCCTTTGAAGGTGCTACGGTTCCCGATGCAACATTCATCAGGGTTGATTTACCAGCGCCGTTTTCACCAAGTAGTGCGTGAACTTCACCGGCGTTGATCTTCAGGCTTACATCTGTAAGGGCTGGCACACCAGAGTAGTTCTTTGAAATGCCACGCAGTTCCATAACCACGTTTTTTGATTTACTCTGAGCCACTCTGCTTCTCCTGGTATTTCTATTTGTTTTAGTTTGTTCACTGGGCCGACTTATTTCTAAGCCGGCCCAGTGAACTATTTACTACCTGAATTACTTGTTAAGGAATACTTCCTGCTGCTTTCCGCTCATCTGTGATGAAAGGAAAGTCCAGTCGCCGATCTCACGGTCACACTGCACGCCGCGAGGCTTGCTTGTGGTTGAGTCTTCGAATACAGGAGCCTTGAACTGAGTTGCCTTAGGAATTACACCACCGGTTGCGCGAGCAACAGCGTGCTGTACTGCTAGAACAACGTGGTCAGTACCAGTAGCAACGGTCATCAACTTGAAGTCCTTGTTCTTCTTCACGTTGTCCTGGAAGAAGCAACCAAGGATGTTTCCATCTGAAGTTGCTAGAGCAGGAATTGAACGACCGCTCTTGGTGAACTCACCAAGAGATGACACCATAACTGGACCAAAGTCAGACATGATTACGTCAATCTTTGGGTACTTAGCAATAGCTGCAGTAAGTACGGTCTGAGTTAGTGGAGCTTCCCAGTTGGTAACTTCGAATGGCTGGTTACCGATGTACTTGTACTTGCCTGAACCGTTTCCTAGAACTGATTCGAAGCCCTTACGCTCGTCTAGACCCTGGCTGTTTCCAGCAGGACCTGACAAGAACAGGATGTTCGCGCCATCTGGGAAGTTCTTCTTGGTCCAGTTACCCCATGCCTTACCGTCGGTAACAAAGTCACCAGGGATGTAGATGCTGTAGTCCTTGCCTGCTGTGCCTCCTGGGTCAACGCGGTAAGGAACGGTTACTACGCCAGCTTTGAATGCTGAACGCAGGGTTGGAAGGATTGCCTTACCAGCGTCTGGGAACACAATAAGTGCCTTTACACCAGTAGCAACAAGGCTCTTGATGTCAGAGATTGCCTTAGTGGTGCTTCCCTGGCCATCCTTGTAAGTAACCTTGGTGACGCTCTTACACTTGGCAAGCTCAAGTTGAGCAGCACCAACGTTAACAGCGCGCCAGTTGTTTCCACCGTTACCGTGGGTCATACCAACTGTGATCTTCTTTGGACCACACCATGAAGGTGAAGCCGCGTTTGCTGCACCACTGGTCATACCAGCGAAAAGCAGCGATCCTACAGCCGCAGCAGAAATTGCCGCAGCCAGTTTACGACGACGAATCATCTTTGTTTCCTCCATCTAACTGCGTGACATCACTGTCGCGCATATTTTCACTTCTAGGCCGAAGGCAAAGAAGCTTGGTTCTGCCCGCGACTTGACGTCGACAGGAGTCTGCTGATTGCTGATCTCACTCGAGACCAGTCAACTGTGTAGATTGCAACACCGATAGCCAGCGCTGCCGCTTGCACCAAGGTGCGAATTGCGAAGTTCACACCAAGCGCCAAAACAAATTGATCAAGCTGTGAAAGGAACACAGCTGCAACAACAGTTGCGGTTGGAAGTCCACGACCACCAAGAAGTGAAGTGCCACCAAGCACCACTACTGCAACAGAAGGTAGAAGGTAAGCATCACCCATGAACGCGTTTGAAACGGTGATGATTCCGGCGATCATGATTCCAGCAGTTGCGTAAAGAAGTTGAGCCCACACATAAGCCATGCCGTGGTGGATGCGAACGCGAAGTCCAGAAACGCTTGCCATGGCAGGGCTTGAACCTATTGATTCAAATCGGCGACCAGCAACAGTCTTACGAAGCGCAAGAACAACTATTCCCAAAATGATCGCTGCGATAAAAGCTGAGTTTGGAACTCCGAATGTGGTTCCGCCAACAATTCCAAGTAGAAGATCTGAACTTGAACTAGGAATTCCACCGGTTAGAAACATGATGAAACCAAAAAGCAATGCGTTGGTTCCCAGGGTGGCGATGATTGGATTCAACTTTAGGAAACCGATCAGAGATCCATTGAGTAGACCAACACCCACTGCAACTGCAAGAGCTGTAAGAACCGCGCCAAGCAATTTGTCGTTGTCACCCTGTGGAAGTTTGGTCACAATCACGGCGGCTAATGAAATTGCACTTGGTACAGAAAGATCGATTCCTGCTTGTTGAATAACCAACATCTGACCAAGGCCGGCGATTGCCAAAATCGAAGCAAATGGAATCATGCTGCCAAGTGGTCCAGATGAAACACTGCTTGGAGCAATCACGGCACAAAGTACAAACAAAACCACGGTTGAGACCAAAACGGTCATTAGACCTTTTGAAACCTGAAAGCGTGGTCCCTTAGAAAGGGTCTCCGCACTTCTCTGTGCCATTTGAACTCCTTGGTGCCTTGGGTCAGTTCCACATAACTGAAACTGTGTTGAGTATTACTTTATGAAATGAAAATAGCGTTTAGGTACACTTACGATAACGATTTAGCGTCGCTTTCGTTACAAACCCGATATTTGGCCCAAAAATTGCCCAAATATCGATGTTTTTTGGCTTTTTTACTGGGATTCCGGCCCGTTGACAATTTGTGCCATATCGTTATTTTGCACCGGATTCAAAGCTCGGAAATGCTGGTATCGTTCATCTCAAGTGAACACCCCTATGAAATGGAGACACTAATAAATGAGCACTAATTCAGGCCGCCGAGCACTCATCGTGGGTGTGACTGGCATCTCTGGCCAGGTAATTGCCAAGCAACTTTTGAAGGATGGCTGGGATGTCTACGGCCTTTCACGCAGAATCGAAGGTCTTCCGGCCGGGGTTCACCACATCAAAGCTGATTTGTTGAACGCAGATGAAGTTAAGACAGCTCTATCGGGCCTAAAGCCAGAGATCGTCTTCATGACAGCTTGGATCAAAAAAGATTCAGAAGCCGAGAACATTGAAGTTAACGGCGCAACCATTCGCAACTTGCTTGCGGGCTTGAAGCCAGATGGTGGAGTTCGCCACGTTGCACTTCAGACCGGATTGAAGCACTACCTTGGCCCATTCGATAACTACGCAAACGCGGTTATGGCCGAGACTCCGTTCCACGAAGACGAGCCTCGTCTAGACGTTCCAAACTTCTACTACACCCAAGAAGACGAACTGTTCTCTGCTGCAAAAGAACAGGGCTTCACCTGGAGCGTTCACCGTTCACACACCATCTTTGGTTACGCAGTAGACAACGCGATGAACATGGTGCTTACTCTTTCTTGCTACGCAGAAATTCAAAAGGCACTTGGTAAGCCATTCATCTACCCTGGATCATGGCAGTCATGGAACGGTGTTGTTGATGTGACTGATGCCGATCTACTTGGAGAGCAGCTGATTTGGGCTGCAACTCACAAAGAAGGCGAGAACGAAGCATTCAACATTGCCAATGGTGACACCTTCCGCTGGCGCTGGTTGTGGCCAAAGATTGCTGAGCACTTTGGCCTTCCTTACGAAGGTCCAAAGGAAACTCACTTCCAGCCACTTGAAGAGCAGATGAAAGACGCAGCTCCAGTGTGGGAAGAAATTGCAAAGAAGCACAACCTTGCAGTTTCTGATATCACAAAGCTTGCTTCGTGGTGGCACAGTGACAGCGACCTTGGTCGTCAGATCGAATGCTTCACTGACATGACCAAGTCACGCGAAGCTGGTTTCTTGAACTTCCGTTCAAGCCCAAAGAGTTTCTTCTCAAACGTTGAGGCTTACCGCAAGGCAAACATACTTCCAAAGCAGTAATTCCTTTCCAAACAAAAAGTGGGGCCGTCCAGCTGGACGGCCCCACTTTTTTACGCTTGCTAAATGCTTGCGTTGAACTCGATGTGAGCCTTGATGTTGTTCATTGGGTGTTGCGCTGCATCTACGGCGCCGAGCGCATCTTCGACACCGAAGCGTGCAGTTACTAGAGGGGAAAGGTCAATGTTCTTATTTGACATGAAGCGAATTGTTTCTTCCCAAACACCAGGTGAACCAATTGATCCGGTGATGGTAAGTTCCTTTGACTGAATTAAGCCAAGCTGTGCAGGTGCCGACTTGCCCACGTCAATTCCAATGTAAGCAACGCGTCCCTTGAAACCGGCTAGTTCTAGTGCGGTAGCCATAACGTCCGGGCGACCAGTGGCTTCAACCACTACGTTCGCGCCACGACCATCGGTGTCTTTGGCAAGTACATCCTTGATCTCGTCTGGTGAGCAAACGATGTCTGCTCCTAGCTCGCGAGCTGCCTTCTGACGAAAATCCACTGGTTCTACAACGATTGTGCGTGCGCCAAGTGCCTTTGACGCTGCGGTAACCGCAAGACCAATTGGGCCGGCACCAAGCACAACCAATGTGTCGCTGGCGTTTACGTTTCCAACGCGCATCAGTGCGTAGTAAGCAACGCTGAATGGCTCAACTAGTGCGCCGTTGTTCCACGAAATGTTGTTTGGAATCTTGTGCAACCAAGAGGCCTTGGTGATGAAGAACTCTGCAGCAGCACCACTGATTGAGAAACCAAAGTGATCGTCACCAATCACACAGTCACCAACTACATGGTCACCCTTCTTGAAGTTGGTTACCTTGGCGCCAACCTTCATTACTTCGCCAGACCATTCGTGTCCAGGAATAATTGGGTAGCTAAACGGAATGATGTAACGACCCTCAAGCAACTCAATGTCTGAGTGGCAAACGCCAACAGCACGAGACGCAATCAGAACTTCGTCGTCGGCAATGTCAGGAACTGAGAGTTCGTTGACTTCAGCTTTTCCTTCTGAAACAAACTGGAGAGCTTTCATTATTAGTGTCCTCTTACTAGTACTTTGGTTTCGGTTCCGGTTGGTGAAACAAGTTCTTCAAAGCCCTTGGCAACAATGTCATCCATGTTGATCTTTGAGCTAACAACTTTTTCTACCGGCAAACCGCGACGACCAATTAGGTCAATGATGCGTGGCCAGTCAGTAACTGGGTAGCACCAGGTTCCGGTGTAAGTAAGTTCGCGCTCTGAAAGTTCCATTGGCTCAAGTGAAGCTGGCTTGGTGTGCAAACCGGTCTGCACTACATAACCGCCTGAACGAACTGCCTTGATTGCGGTTTGCAACGCACGCTCGTTACCTGAACACTCGATAACCGCGTCAACACCAATTCCGCCGGTTGCATCCTTCAATGCAGCAATGACGTCATCCTTGGTTGGGTCAAGCAAAGTTGCAACACCAAGATCGTTCATCATCTTCTGGCGGTTTGGGTTTAGTTCTGAAACGTAAACACGTGCCCCTAGGTCTTCTGCATAAAGCGCAGCAAGAGCACCGATAGGCCCGGCACCGGTGATCAGGATTGTGTCACCAGGGCGAACGTTTCCGCGGTCAACACCGTAAGCGGCAACTGCGGTTGGTTCAACAAGTGCGCCGGCTACATCCGATACTCCATCGTGCAATTTAAATACGTTTGCGGCTGGCACAACGGCCTGCTCGGCAATGCCACCCCACTCACAGCTAAGGCCAATACAGGCCATTGAGGTGCATAGGTGATTGTCGCCACGTGAGCAGAAGTAGCAAACTCCACAAGAAAGAAGAGGCATGGCTGAAACGCGGTCGCCAACCTTTACGTTGGTAACTCCCTTACCTACTTCTAGAACCTCGGCACTGAACTCGTGTCCCAGGATCTGCGGAAGGATTGAGCCGTTTAGCTTGTGCGGCTTTGAAGGAATAACGATTGGACCCATTGCGTATTCGTGCACATCGGTTCCACAAATACCGCACCAGAAGGGCTTAAGTCTTACCTCGCCCGGGCCTACGTTCTGCGGCTCAGCCACATTTTCAACACGGATGTCCTTAGCGCCGTAAAAGATTGCTGCCTTCATTTTTGCTCCTTTTATTCCTGTGTTCTTAAAGAGATGGATCAAATAGGACTTTGCCCTGGATTTTGCCAGTGCCAAGTAGCTCAAGTTGGTTGCTGATTTCCGATAGTGGGTAAACGCCCTCAATCAACTCATCGGCCAGAGTCGTTGTTCCCAAGATTTCCAATGCTGGACCAAGGTCTTGGTCGCAAACGTGAGCCAGGGTGGTCTGAATGTTGATCTCACTCATCACGATCTTGTGCACATCAATTTCTTGCTTTCCCGATGGCAACCCCACCTGCAAAATGGTTCCGCCGCGCTTGACCATCTCAATGGCAAACTGCAACTGACCA
>CANGJO010000032.1 GCA_947454285.1 Microbacteriaceae bacterium
CAAAATGGCAACGGTGGCAAGGTGCTTCTTGAACTTGGTCATTGAATTATCAAAGCACAGAACCTTTGCTTGCCCACTGAAGCACGTTTATTTGCCCGTAATAAAGTTCACCTAGGCTTTATGCATGTCTGAATCAAGCAACTTCCTAACCAAAAATAACCCGGCCGCTGAATGGTGGCGCACCTCGGTGATCTATCAGATCTACCCGCGTTCATTTGCAGATGCCGACGGCGACGGTCTAGGTGACCTAAAGGGCATCACCTCTCGTCTGGACTCACTTGCCTCACTGGGTATTGATGCAATCTGGTTCAGCCCTTTCTTTAAGAGCCCGCAGAAAGATGCCGGTTACGACATCAGCGACTACCGAATGATTGATCCAATCTTTGGAACCAATGGAGACTTTGATGTGCTTCTTGCAAAAGCTAAATCTCTTGGTATTCGAATCATCGTTGACATTGTTCCTAACCACACCAGCGATCAGCACGCTTGGTTCCAGGCAGCTTTGAAATCACCAAAGGGTTCCGCGGAACGCGCCTACTATCACTTCAAAGATGGTAAGGGTGAAAACGGTGAGCTTCCACCGAACAACTGGCAGTCAATTTTTGGTGGCCCAGCATGGTCACGCATCACTGAAGCCGATGGTTCATTGGGTCAGTGGTACCTGCACCTTTTTGATTCATCACAGCCAGACCTGAATTGGGAAAACCCAATCATCGCTGACGAGTTCGACGAGATTCTGCGCTTCTGGCTGCGCAAGGGAGTTGATGGCTTCCGCGTTGACGTTGCCCACGGAATGGTGAAGCGGGCCGGACTTCCTGATGCAACTATTTACGACGAAAACCTTCGCGAACGTCCGATCTCAAACCTCACCATGCAAGAGGCCGAAGAAGCTGTTCCTTACTGGGGTCAACCTGGCGTACACGATGCAATTCGTCGCTTCCGAAAAGTGATTGATGAATTCGACGATCGCGCGATGTGTGCCGAGGCTTCGATGAGCCCGTTGCCTAGATTGGCAATGTGGGTTCGCCAAGACGAGTACCACCAGTCATTTAACTTTGACTACATGCATGGTGCGTACGAACCGGCGGCGATTAAGAAAATCATCACCGACTCAATCGTTGAGTACGGAAAAGTCGGAGCATCGAGTACCTGGGTGATGTCAAACCACGACGGCATTCGTCACGCAACTCGTCTTGGCATTGCACCAGAAAACACTCCGCGCCCAGGTGACGGTATCCACCCAACTGATCCCGCACCAGACGAAGCATTGGGTCTGCGTCGCGCTCGCGCGGCAACTGCTTTCATGTTGGGTCTGCCTGGATCGTCATATCTTTACCAGGGCGAAGAACTTGGTTTGCCAGAAGCTTGGCAACTTGAGGGCAAGTATCGTCAAGACCCAACCTACGCACGCACCAACGGTAAGCGCATTGGTCGAGATGGTTGCCGAGTGCCACTCCCTTGGGAAGCGGGTGCTGGGGCTGCAAATGGTTTCAACACAACGGGCGAGTCATGGTTACCACAGCCGGCTAACTATCGGGTATTCGCGCGCGACCTACAAGAAGGTGTTCCTGGTTCAACCCTTGAGCTCTACAAACGCCTACTACAGGAACGCCGAGTTTTTGGCTTGGGTGGTGGCGCATTCCGCTGGGCCGATGAATACCAAGACAAAAACACTCTTGCATACATAAACAACGGTGTTTTGGTGTTGATGAATTTTGGTCCAGATGCGGTTGTTGTTCCATCCGGTGAGGTATTAGTCACCACACAGCACGATCTAACCGTTGAGCGCGAACTTGAGCACGACGAAGTCGTCTGGATTAAGTTATAGGCATGCCAATTGATCTGACAACCTCAGTTAGCCACAAAGCTCACTTGAATTCAGAGTGGTGGCGCTCTGCAGTTATCTATCAGATCTATCCACGTTCATTTGCCGACTCAAATGGCGACGGCATGGGTGACCTTCCTGGCATTACCTCTCGCCTTGATTCACTGGCAGCACTTGGCATTGATGCAATTTGGCTTTCGCCTTACATGCGCTCCCCTCAGAAAGATGCCGGCTACGACGTAAGCGATTATCGTGACGTAGATCCTCTATTTGGCACGCTTGACGATTTTGATGCCATGGTTTCACGCGCACACGAATTGAAGATCCGCGTATTGGTTGACCTTGTTCCAAACCACACCAGCGATCAGCATGCTTGGTTTCAGGCTGCACTTGCTGCCGAACCGGGTTCGCCTGAGCGTGCGTTCTATCACTTCAAAGATGGCCGCGGTGAAAACGGTGAGCTGCCTCCAAATAACTGGGTCTCAATGTTTGGCGGACCTGCCTGGACTAGAACTACTAACACCGATGGCACTCCGGGTCAGTGGTACGTGCACCTATTTGATTCATCACAGCCGGATTTGAATTGGGAAAACCCAAAGGTTGAAGAAGCTTTCGAAGGCATTCTTCGTTTTTGGCTAGACCGCGGCGTTGATGGTTTCCGCGTTGATCAACCGCACGCAATGGGCAAGGCTCCTGGTTTGCCGGATCACCCTGACGTTGAACGCGCCGGGGCTGGTTTTATTGAAGGCGAACCTTCACCGCCAATGTGGTTCCAGGAATCGGTACACCCAATCTTTAGAAAGTGGCGTGCAATTCTAGATAGCTACCCAGGCGATCGTGCCATGTGTGGCGAGGCTTATGTGCTTCCACTTTCATTCATGGCCCTTTGGGTTCGCCCGGATGAGTTCAACCAAACTTTCAACTTCCGTTTCTTGGATTCAGAGTGGCAGCCACAAATTTTATTCCACTCAATAAACGAATCGTTCGAAGCATTTGATGGCGTTGGCGCACCCTCTACTTGGGTGCTTTCAAACCACGACATCATTCGTCACGCATCTCGTATGGGTGGGCTGACGGGACGACCAACAGCATCAAACGGAATTGGTCCAAACGATCCGCAACCGGATCGCGAACTTGGATTGCGTCGTGCCCGCGCGGCAACACTTTTCACACTTGCCCTTCCCGGCTCAATGTATTTGTATCAGGGCGAAGAACTCGGCTTGCCAGAGCACACCACACTTGAGCCGCAGTATCGACAAGACCCAACCTATGCACGCACCAATGGTGAGCGCGTTGGCCGTGACGGTTGCCGCGTGCCACTGCCTTGGGAATCCGGAGTTGATGCGGCGAACGGTTTCAACACCACCGGAAAGTCATGGTTGCCGCAGCCAGAAATTTATGCCGACTATTCACGCGACCAACAAGAAGGTGTTGCGGGTTCAACTCTTGAGCTCTACAAGCACGCACTCAAACTTCGTGCCGAATTAAAACTTGGCGAGGGCTCTTTTGAATGGGCACCGGAGTTAGTTTCTGATCACTCGCTTGGTTTCCGCAACGGCAACATTCTTGTAGTTCACAACTTTGGTCATGAACCAATCAAGTTGCCAGTTGCAAAAGTTATTGCGTCAAGCCTAAGCGGCATGACCAGCGGTCATAACCTGGTTGCCGATCAAACGGTTTGGTTGCAGCTCTAATAAAAAACCCTCCCAATCTGGGAGAGTTTTTTATTTGTCTTAAGCCTGGTACTTCTTATTCGGTAACCAGAAACTCTTACCGGTCATAAATGCAAGTGCCGGAACAATCACGGTACGAACAAGCAAGGTGTCAAGCAGCACACCAATACAAACGATCACACCAATTTGCGCCAACGCAACCAATGGCAGAACTCCCAGCACGGCGAACACCGCGGCAAGCAAAATACCCGCGCTGGTGATTACGCCACCGGTTGAGCTAAGTGCCTTGATCATGCCCTGCTTGGTACCAAGGTGTGCGGCTTCTTCTTTGGCACGGGTCACCAAGAAGATGTTGTAGTCAACACCAAGCGCAACCAGGAACAAGAAGCTGTAAAGGAACACGCTTAGGTCAAGTGCTGGGAAGCCAAGCACGTTGGTGAAAATCCACCAACCGGCACCCATCGAGGCAAAGAATGATGCAACCACTGTGACCAATAGCAGCACCGGTGCAACCAATGCGCGAAGCAACAGCACCAAGACCACGAATACCAAAATCAGAATCAAAGGAATCACAATCAGTTGATCGTGTGCATAGGCATCTTTAACATCCAGTGCCTGAGCATCAAGTCCACCAACTTTTGCATCTGCACCTTCTACCGAGTGAACCGCGGTGCGAAGTGCCTTGATTGATGCATACGCCTCGTCCGACTGGCTCTCTCCATCAAGCACAACCTCAAGCTTGGTGAATTCATCGCTCTTCGTTCCAACGGTTACAGAGGCAACGCCGGCTACACCCTCGGCAGCGTGCTTCACCTCATTCATCTGCTCGTTGTTAGTGATCACGACAGACGGGCTGGTGCTACCGGCAGGGAATGCCTCGGCCAGAACCTGCTGACCAACCACAGCTTCAGGAGTCTTTAGGAATCTATCGGTGGATGCAAGACCAACCTGAATGCCACCAACGCCAGAGGCAAGCGCACCAAGAATAATCACGCCAAGAATTGAAACCGCAACTGGCTTCTTGCTAACCCCGCGGCCAAGCTTTGCCCACAGACCGTTGTCGCTCTTGTTTACGCCACCAAATTTTGGTACGAACGGCCAGAACAGGCCGCGACCAAACACAACCAGTGCTGCTGGGAGAACGCACAGCGCAGAAATCATTGCAATGACCACACCGGTGGCACAGACAATACCTAGCGAACGGTTTCCGGCTAGGTCTGCAAAGGTAAGCGTCAACAACGCAAGGGTCACGGTTGAACCAGACGCGATGATCGCCGGGCCCGCACCGCGCACGGCTTTGGCCATTGCATCGTGACGGTCTTCACTGGTCAACAGCTCTTCGCGGTATCGGGCAATCAATAGCAGCGCGTAGTTTGTTCCCGCACCAAATACCAACACCGACAAAATTCCCGTTACCGAACCATCTGGAGTGATACCAAATAGCGCTGCAACCTGGCGTGCAAGTTGCCCAGCCATTCCATCTGCGGTTCCAACAACCAGCAATGGAACCAACCAAAGAGTTGGCGATCGGTAAGTAATCAGTAGCAACACTGCAACCACAACAACGGTTGAAAGAAGCAGCGTAAAGTCTGCGCCAGCGAATACTCCGGCTAAGTCAGCCTGGAAACCTTCAGGGCCAGTGACATAAACATCAAGACCGGCTGGTGCACCTTCTTTTGCAAGCTCGCGCAATTTCTCGACGCGAGTTGTAATTTCTTCAGTGGATTCAGTTTTTTCCATTGGCACGGTAATTACCGCGGTGGTTTTGTCTTTAGAAATTGCCGCAGGTGGCACGAACGCAGCGTCATTAAATTTTGCGTTGCTGAATTCCAAGAATTTTTCATTGGCGCCACCGGCAGGCAGCTGAGTCATGGGGTCAAACTTGCCCTGCAACCACTCGGTCTGCGAATCGGTCAGTACAGAGTCGGATGCGTAAACGATTACCGCAGCGGTTGAATCTGAACCAGGCAGGGTTGCCAGCTTCTCATCTACAATCACTGACTCGGTGTCGGCAGGCAAGCCAACTCCAGGATTGGTCTCAGTGGTCGCCGCTTTTAGTGGGCCAAATGCAAGACCTGCAAAAACAAGGCCCAGCAAAAGTGTTGCCCAGGCGGTTTTACGGCCAGTGATGAAATTGATGAAACCTGACATCTTTGTCTCCCCTACTTGGTATTTCTAAAAACTAGTTGTTTCTAAATCTATGAGTGTTCCTGCGGAATTCGGTCCCGGTCGGCACTCACGGAGGTATAACCGTGTGGCAGTGGTTTTCCTTCCTTGTCTAGGCCTACAAAGACTATGTGGTCAACTGTCAAAATATTCTTCTTGGTGACCATGTTGCGAACCGCCGCACGCATGGTGATTGATGTGGTGCCGAACTTGGTGGCAATTAGACCCATCTCAATTAGGTCGCCCTCGATAGCCGATGAAACAAAATTAATTTCCGAGATGATCTTGGTGACCACTCGGCGATTGCCCAGTTGCAAAATGGCGTAGATCGTGGCTTCTTCGTCTATCCACTTGAGCAGGCTGCCACCAAATAATGTGCCGTTGGCATTTAGGTCTTCGGGACGCACCCACTTGCGGGTGGTGAATTCAATTTCAGTCAAAACCCCTCCTTTGCGGTTTTTACCGAAAAACCCGCCCTAATGGGCGGGTTTTTCATGGCGGTGTGGCTAGTGAGGGATTCGAACCCCCGAAGGCTGAGCCAGCTGATTTACAGTCAGTTCCCTTTGGCCACTTGGGTAACTAGCCAGGCGCACTTCCGGCCGCCTGTAATCAGCCGAACGGAGGTGCTTGAAAAGTTTAGCCGAATTATCCGCGGGCCTGAAATCCAGATTGCCTTGCTGGGCGCATAGGGCCTAGGTTTGTAAAAGATTTACATTTCCAGTTCGTGATTACAGGAATTTACATGCCGGGCATTGAAGATGTTGCAAAGCTAGCGGGGGTATCAACCGCAACGGTTTCGCGCGCGCTCAGTGGCAAAGATGTGGTCTCTGAAAAGGCTCGCCTAAAAGTAGAAGAGGCTGCCCGCGAGCTTGGCTACATCGCCTCGCATTCCGCTTACACCTTGGCCACTGGCCGCAATCGCAATATCGGTGTTGTTATGCCCTACGTTGACCGCTGGTTTTTCTCGGCATCGCTTGAGGCCATTGAGTCAACCCTGATTGAACATGGCTATGACCTAACCCTCTACAACATGAGTGGTGGCGCCGAGCAACGTAAAAAGATTTTTACAGACTTCCTGCTGCGCAAACGAGTTGACGCTGTGATCACTTTGGCTGTGCGCCCCGATGAATTAGAGCTTGCTCAACTAGACAAAATGAAAAAGCCAATCATTGCAATCGGTGGTCAGGTTCACGGAGCTCGAAGTCTTTCGATGAACGACCACTATGCCGGAAAACTTGCCACCGAACATCTGCTGTCTCTTGGTCACACTCGCGTTGCAAATATCAGCGGTTCAGTTAATTCAGACCGTGAATTTAATCAGGCCGATAAACGTCGTGAGGGCTACCTCGAGGCAATGCACGAAGCCGGTCTTGAGACTCGCAAGAACTGGCTTGTCGAGGCCGACTACACCGCTCAGGGTGCTTACAAAGTTGCAAAACAAATGTTGGGCGATCCTAAGAATTCACCAACCGCAATTTTCGCAAACTCCGATGAGATGGGTTTTGGCGCGATGATGGCCGCTAAAGATCTTGGCTTGCGCGTTCCTGAAGATATTTCAGTAATTGGAATTGATAACCACGATATGGCTGAGCTGTTTGGACTTACTACCGTTGATCAGCGAGTTCGTGAACAGGGCGCTGAGGCAGCGAGACTACTTCTTGAAGTTCTAAGTGACCCAACCCTGGACAGCCACGTCAACGTTGAAGAAGACGTTGAGTGGAGCGTTGACTTGCTTGTTCGATCAAGCACCGCTCGCCCAGCCGCTGGAGCACGCTAACCAAGAATCGGTGTGGTGGTAAGTAAACTAACCACATGGCTGATTCAACATTCGACATCGTAAGCAAAGTAGACAAGCAAGAGGCAAACAACGCCTTGATGCAGGCTCAAAAAGAAATTGAGTCACGTTATGACTTCAAGGGCGTAGGCGCAGAGATCGACTGGTCTGGCGAAAAAATCCTGATGAAGGCTTCAAGCGAAGAGCGCGTAAAGGCTGTGCTGGATGTGTTCCAGTCAAAGCTGGTTAAGCGTGGCATCTCGCTAAAGAGTTTCGTTGACGGCAAGCCTTACCCATCAGGCAAGGAATACCGTATCGAGGGCGAGCTGAAGAACGGCATCGACCAAGAGAACGCCAAGAAGATTTCGAAGATCATTCGCGAAGAGGGCCCAAAGAGCGTCAAGTGCCAGATCCAGGGCGACGAGCTTCGTGTTCAGAGCAAGAGCCGCGACGACCTGCAAGAAACAATGGCGCTGCTAAAGGGCAAAGACCTTGAAGTTGATGTGCAATTCCAAAACTTCCGCTAGGAATTTTGGAATCGTAGGTTTGTCAGAACTTTAGATAGATTTTGAAAAATGGAGGTGTCAAAACTTCCGAAGGGCCCCGGTTCGCCGGGGCTTTTTACTTAATCTTCGATTAGCGACATCGCACCAGTTGCCGGGTACGCTGCATTCAAAGTTTCGCTGGCCTTTGCGCGCTTAGCCACCATTCCAGCTAACACTCCGGCAATTACACAGGTGATCACCGGGAACACGAACGCCAAAGTCAAACCAACGTTTAGCGCAAGCGCGCCCATCAAATACTTGGCACCGATAATTGCGATCGAGTTCATGAAACTCATGCGTGCCAGAACCTGCGCGGTGTTCAATCCCTTTACGTAACCCGCGGCACTAAAGAACGATGGCACCATCGGTGCTGAACCAAGTCCAGTGATAAAGAAGCAGATCACAACTACAACCAGCGCGGCATCTTGGTTAACTTCTACCAATGCCGAACCAACGAAGACTCCAACCACAAGTGCAGCGGCACCCATCCATGCAGCGATTCGTGCAACAGAACTAATGTGCCACTTGCTACCAAGTTTGTTGATTGACAATCGGCCAAGGATCATCGCGGCTGAGAATGCTGCGTATGGAATTGCTCCACGACCGGCATCTAGCAGCAATACATTCTTTGAGTAAACGGCAGACCAGTCCATCATTGCTAGTTCGCCGAATACACCGGTGAACAATCCGGCGGCCAACAACCAAACCTGGCCAGGCATCTTAAAGAATGAGGTCCTCTTGCTCTTGGTTTGACCTGAACCGTGGCCATCTTCGCTGGCAACTAAAAGGTTTCGACCAAAGATAAACAGCGCAATGATTCCAAGACTAGGAATCAAAAGTAGGTGCAGCCAAAGCGGCATGAAGGTTGCCAAGAAACCACTAAGTACTGCAGAGATAGTGGCACCAATGCTCCACGATGCGTGGAAGCGACCAATGATTACGCGATTCAGTGCCTTCTGCAAAGCAACCGACTGCGAGTTGATTGAGATGTTAAGCGTGCTTCCGCTCAACGCGCCAAGGGCTGTGAACAAAAGGTAGGTGATTGGGTCGTGAGCAAAAATAAGCGCCATTACAAAAAGAGCCTGGCCTGCGCCACCAACGATGGTTACGTTCTTAGTTCCAAAACGTGCAATCAATTTTGAGGTGTAGAGCAAGCCCAGCATGCCGCCTAGTCCGGCAAGCCCAGAAATTAAACCCCAGATACCAAAGTCAGCACCAACTTGCTCGATTAGCTCTGGGATGCGGGGAATCTGAGTAACACCAACGATTCCCTGGATGAAGAAG
>CANGJO010000033.1 GCA_947454285.1 Microbacteriaceae bacterium
GCCGGTAACGCGTTCGGTTCTACCCGGCAAATAGGCTTCGATGCCGTTCTCAATCGCCTTGGCAATTTTTTGAACATCAAAACCAGCTTCAACCAACATGACGATAGCCAACCCGGCGTTGGCCGCCAGGTGTGCGCCCAGCAGTGGAACACGCGAACGAATATTTACACCGTTTGGTCCAGCAAGAACGAATGAAGTGTATTTAGGGGTCTCGGCGGTAACCGCAACGTGCCAGTCGGCATCAACGCCAAGCTCGCTGGTGATTGTGACGACCGGGATTTCGCTGGCTCTGACAAAATCTTTTCCGTATTTGGTGTCTAGGCAAACCACACCGCGACTGGCGCGTTTCTTGGTGAACAGCGGAAGCTTTGCCTCAAGATATTCCTGCATGTCCTTGTAGTCATCAAGGTGATCGTGACTCAAGTTTGTGAAGCCAACAACATCAAAATGCAGACCATCTACTCGCAGCTGACTAAGCGCCTGCGCCGAAACCTCAACTGCAACTGAAGTAACGCCCTTCTCGCGCATGCGCGCAATCAGTGCCTGCATCTCTGGAGATTCTGGTGTGGTCAGACGACTAACGATTACTTCGCCGGCAATGTGGCGTTCTGCGGTTGAAGTTAACCCGGTTACCTCGCCAAGCTGACGAAGAATACCCTCGAGTAGGTAACTGGTTGAGGTTTTTCCATTAGTGCCAGTGGTTGCAAAAAGTTTTGGCATGTTGCCCGGCAGGTTGGCGTAAACGTATGCAGCCAATTCACCAAGGTGCGCACGCGGGTTCTCGAGCGTCAAAACAGGCACGTTTACATCACCAAGAATTTCGGTTCCAGCGGCATCGGTGACAATTGCAACTGCGCCTTGCTCTAGAGCTTTTCCAACAAAATTTGCACCGTGGGTTTTTTTACCAGGCATGGCAACAAACAGATCACCCGGACGAAGATCCCCCGTGTTCATGCTGATGCCAGTAAGTTTCACCTGGTCAACTGCACCTACGGCAGGCAAATTGAAATGACTAGCAAATTCGGAAAGGCGAACCGGCTCGACCACATCTGGTCTAAGAATCGGAGGTATTTGTTCTTTCATTTCATCACCAATTCAACGGTAGGTCAGAAGTCTTGGTTGTTGATGGTGGAACACGATAGGCACGCAAAACTTGTTGCATAATGCGCTTGAAAGGCTTGGCCACACCAAGTGAGGAACCTACGGTACGAGACTTGAACGCGGTCACGGCAACCACGTACTGCGGGTCATCGATTGGCGCGATGCCAAAGTATGAAATTGCATAAGGGCCGGCATACTTACCGGTGTTTTCATCGCGAATCTGGGCGGTACCGGTCTTGGCGCCAATTCGGTAGCCAGGAATTGCACCATAGCGACCAATAGGCCCGGCCTCAACTACTCGCTCGAGCATTGAAAGTGTCTGCGCGGAGGTTCCCTTAGAAATTACCTGCACGCCAGGCTTGACTGGTGCCTTCTGGAAATCGTTGATGTTGGCTTCGCAGCCGTCAACCAAAATTGGATTTAGTCGCACTCCACCATTGCCAATGGTTTGGTACATCATCGCGGACTGAATAGGAGTCACCGATACACCCTGACCAAACATTGAAACATAGCGTTTAACGCCATCGTTAGCCCAGGTCTCCTTAGAGTTCAAAAGACCCGAACCTTCTCCTGGAAAATTAAGTGCGGTGCGTTTCCCAAGTCCAAACTTTTCCAGGTAGTCATATCGGGTTTTCCAGTCAACCACCTTGCCCACATTTAGGATTCCGGTGTTTGAAGATTCAGCAAGCACACCGGTCATGGTGAGCTTTTCTAGACCGTGCGCGTGGCTATCAGTTACGCGGTATCCATTCGAGTTTGGAATCAAGAAGGCCGAAGGTGCGTAAACCTTGAGCGTTGGAGATCCCATGCCGGTGTCAACGACAGTGGCGGCAGTGATGGTTTTCAAAGTCGAGCCAGGTTCAAATGCAGCCTGGAATATACGAGCGCGACGGTCATCGGCAGAAAGCTTGCCCGGTTCATTTGGATCAACCGATGGCGCCTCGGCGGCGGCCAGCATTCGACCTGTCTTGACCTCAATGATGGTTGCGGTTCCCCAGTCTGCACGCAAGAACGAAACCGTTGAGGCCATTACCTGCTGTGCAAAGTACTGCAGATCCGAATCAATAGTGAGGCGTACGTTTTTTCCTGCAACCGCTTGGCGGGTGGTCACAACACTTGATGGAATCTTGATACCGTCTTTACCCTTTTCAAAAGACTCTTCGCCATCAACACCGGCAAGACACTTGTTGTACTCCTGCTCGATGCCCTCCATCAGGCCCGATTGAGTAATGAAACCAAGAATGTTTCCGGCAACAGCACCGTTTGGGTATACGCGTTCTGCAATTGGGTCGTAGTAAAGCCAAGGGATGTTGAGCGCAACCAGCTTGCGATACTGCGCCGCGTTCACGCGCTTTTTGATTTGCGAGTACTCCCCGGTGCCGATAATTTTTTGCATCACTTCTTGCGGAGTGATTTCAAGAATGGCGGCGATCTCTGCAGCTACCTGCTCAACCGGAATTGAAACCGTCTGGCCAGATACTTTTCTTGCTACCGGACCAACTTTGCTTGGCGCCGCGTTGATGTCGTAGCGCAAGATGGTCTTAGCCAACACCTTGCCGTTCACATCCAAAATCTCACCGCGAACTGCTGGCACGACGCGCGTAACCGCACGTTTCTCGTAAGACTTTGCGTTGATTGCGTCTGCTTCAATTATTTGAAGATCGATAAGGCGGATGGCAAAAACACCAACCAGCACCAAAATGAAGCCAACAATTTTTTTCAGGCGCTTAGATGGGTCACCAGGCGTCAGATATGTCATCTGCCGACCTGCCTATCTAGTGAGTTGGTGAAGCGGGAATCACGCCACCATTAGAAATTACTGGAGCGGTTGCTGCTTTCTGGGTAGCGACATTGGCTGGTGCGGCCTGCACCTCAGCCACTGGCACATTCAAATCCTTTGAAGTTGCAGTCATAACAGAGTTTGCAATCAGGTTGCGGGCTACACGGCCATCGGTGTCCAAAGCTGCAGTTGGCTTGCCGTAAACCTTTTGCTTACCAATGCTCAAGAAAACTGGGTTGGAGTTTGCGATCATGCCCAACTTTTGTGCTGAGTTTGAAAGGTTCTGCTGTGAAGAAAGTGAATCAACTTCATCGGCAATTATCTGAGATGTGGTGTTCAACTCACGGGCCTGCTGCTGAAGGCTAGCTAGCTCGTAGACGGCGGTTGAAGTAAGAATGTGAAGAACCAGGTTGGCAATTGCAATGCCCAGCGCACCGATAGTCAACATGGTGACGATCTTGTTTCGTGGGCTTACTGCACGAGAGCTAGCCAGTGATACCGAACGCAGTTGCGCGCGGGCTGGTGCCATCTGGCGACTTGGGGCGGTTAGACGAATGGCGCTCATGCTGCTCTCCGGATCTTTTCTGCTGCGCGCAGGCGAACCGATGCAGCACGTGGGTTTCTTGCAATTTCTTCAGCGGTGGCGGCTTCTGCGCCCTTCACCAACAGGCGAAGCACTGGTGCGTGCTCCGGAAGTTCAATTGGCAACTCAATCGGTGCCGATGAGTTAGCCGCGGCAACAAGTGCCTGCTTTGTGATGCGGTCTTCAAGTGAGTGGTATGACATCACGACGATGCGTCCGCCAACCGCCAGTGCACTAATCGCTGCCGGCATGGTGCGGGTTAGCACCTCAAGCTCACCGTTTACTTCAATGCGCAGCGCCTGGAAGACTCGCTTGGCCGGGTGACCGCTGCTCTTGCCAGGAATGAATGGAATTACCTTGGTAATAAGGCCGGCAAGCTGAGTGCTGGTGGTGAAAGGTGTTGACTTGCGCACCGATACGATTTCGCGCGCAACGCCCTTTGCATACCGTTCTTCGCCGTATTCCTTGAAGATTCGAGCTAATTCGGCTTCGCTGTAGTTGTTGACCACATCTGCCGCAGTCTTACCAACGGTTGAGTCCATGCGCATGTCAAGCGGTGCTTCGTATGAATAAGCAAAACCGCGTTCGCGTTCATCAAGCTGCATCGAAGAAACACCAAGGTCAAGCAAGATTCCGTGTGCCGATTCGATATCTAGTTCTTCAAGAACTTCTTGAATCTCGTCGTAAACCGCGTGAACCAAATTCACACGTTCACCGAAGCGGGCTAGTCGCTCTCCGGCAAGTTTCAGCGCGGTTGGGTCGCGATCAATTCCAACGAGAGTCAGGTTAGGAAAGCGATCAAGGAATGCCTCACTGTGGCCACCAAGACCCAGGGTGCAGTCAACGAAAACAGGGGCATCGATTTCAAAAGCAGGAGCAAGCAGTTCGATTGCGCGTTCAAGAAGAACTGGATCGTGAAGTTCGGAGATTTGCTTAGACATAAGAGGTCCGTTGACTTCTTAGTCCCTAGAACTAGGGCCCCATCCATTTACTACCTGGCTTGGTTTCAGGTGAAATAGCTGGAGTCTTAGCCTCAGGGCTAGAAGAGTCCTGGAATCACCTCCGCCGCTACATTCGCAAAGGCTGTTTCCTGCTTAGCCAAGTACTCGTTCCATGACTTGGCATTCCAGATTTCGGCACGAGCACCAACACCAATAACGACTAGGTCTTTATCAAGACCTGCGTATTGACGAAGAGCGGCCGGAATAGTTACTCGGCCTTGCTTGTCAGGAAGTTCATCTGAAGCGCCAGATAGAAAAACGCGAAGGTAGTTGCGGGCCTCAATGCTGGTCACCGGTGCCTGACGAATCTTGTCGTGCACTGCAGCGAACTCAGCTGAGCTGAATACGTAAAGACAGTTTTCCTGTCCCCTGGTAATCACCAAACCACCTTGGAGTTCTTCGCGGAACTTTGCCGGAAGGATAACGCGACCCTTGTCATCAAGCTTTGGTGCGTGAGTGCCAAGCAACATGTGCGTTCCCCCCTTCTCGACATCGATCTTGCGCTTTACTCCACATTACACCACTTTCCCCCACTAATGGTGAAAAATAGGCATATTTTTTGGTTCGGCGTGTCTTAATTGTCAATAAATTACTGGGATATAGCAAGTGGAGGAAAATCCCACGATTTGGGCCAAAAAGCAAAAAACCCACCATTTTCTGGTGGGTTTTAGTGCTTGAGCGGGGTCTAGGTGGGGCTAATGGCCCTGACGCTTATTCCAGCGGTCTTCGAAGTAACTTGAGCGCTGAGGTTTTTCAGCCTGCGGCCTAGTTTTGGCCGAGCCAGCCGGAGTATCGGTGTGGTTTGAAGAGGTAGCCAGGATCAAACCAGCCAGCATGACTAGGAAGCCAGCGACCCCAAAAAGCGCGAATTGAAGAATTACGGCAACGACCAAAAGTGAAAGTCCAATGATGGCAAGGGCCGCACCGGCGATGATTCGCTTTGGTGAACGGGCACCAGGCTTGCCCAACTTGTGAGCAAGGCTTGAGTCTGAGGCGTAGAGTCCGCGCTCTAGCTCGTCGAGAAGTTGCTGTTCTCGTTCGGAGAGTCCCATTTTGTACCCCTTTGCCGATTTGCGTTGCTATACAGAGTCTAAACTCAACTGCCAAGTTAGGCTATTCCCGTGAGCGAAACTAAAGTGCTACTTGGCCTGATTCAGGATCACCTGGATGAGTTTTGCATCGCTCGAAAAAGTGATTTTGAGCAGATCTCCCCTGACCTAATTCCGGTCGTCGATTACACCCGCGACCTTCTGCAGGGTGGCAAGCGATTCCGTGCCCTGTTCTGCTACTGGTCTTGGGTTGGTGCACTGGCCGGATCCGACGTTCGGCAAAACGAGGCGCAACGTGAGGCCTCTGCCGAAGCGATCGTTGGAATCACCGCGGCGCTAGAGATGTTCCACGCAGCTGCCCTAGTCCACGACGATTTGTTGGACCAATCCGATACCCGCCGAGGCGCGCCATCGGTTCACAAAAGATTTGAAAGTTTGCACTCGGCATCCGGCTGGGCAGGTAGCCCTGAGCGATTTGGTGTAGCTGGATCTGTTCTAGTTGGCGATCTGATGCTTGGCTGGAGCAGCGAAATTTTTGGCAACGCCCTGCTTCAGGCACCTGAAGCTCAAGTTGAAACAGCTTGCCGCAATGAATTCAGCAAAATGCGCGTTGAAGTCATGGCTGGCCAGTACCTTGACGTACTGGAAGAAAACGCTGCCAACACTCGCCCGGTTGATGAGGCAGTTGGCCGAGCCAATCGCGTGATTCTTTACAAGACCGCTAAGTACAGCATCGAGGCGCCAATGCTGATTGGTGCGGCATTCGCGGGCGCATCGCCAAGCTTGCTTCGCGGACTTTCGGCATTTGGTATTCCGCTGGGAATGGCATTTCAACTTCGCGATGACATTCTTGGTGTGTTTGGTGATCCAGCAATCACCGGCAAGCCAGCTGGCGATGACCTTCGCGAAGGAAAGCGCACTGTTTTGGTGGCATTGACCCGCGAATCACTCACATCATCGGTTGGCGCGATCTTCGATGAGATGCTTTCAAGCCGAGCGCTGACCGGCGAACAAATCGCGTTCTTGCAGCAGACCATTGTTGGTTCCGGAGCTTTGGCTAAGACCGAGCGCATGATTGAAGAACTTGCCGACGAGAGTTTGAATTCGCTTGAGTCTTTGGAAATTGACGAACGCGCAAAGCACGAACTTCGCGAATTGGCGCTGAAGGTAATTAACCGCCAGGCCTAAGGCCTGTGCTTGTTGAAATTAAAGCGCTAGCAACATTGCTAGGCGACGAACCGCAGACTTGTGCCCCTTGAGCAAGAATTCCATTGGAGTACCGGGCAGGCTTTCGTCAAATGTGTACAGCCATTTGAAGGCCGCCTCGTAGCTAAGACCTGAATCCAGCAAAACGATCATGGTGCCCGGCAGGCTTGGTAGTGGTTCACCCTCAATGATGATCTCGGCCGGAATCATCAACACACCATCGCGCTTAATTGCGATTAGGTGATGTTCTTCAATCCAACGGCGAATTCGTCCCGCAGGTTCGCCCAAAAGTTCCGCTGCCTCTGGCACGGAAATCCAAGACTTAACTTGGTCTAATACATCAGTCACAAGACAAGATTGCCACACCTCGGCACCTCACGGGTATCAAACCAGCCCCGTGCGATGATATTGGCTGGCTACCCCAGTAGAAATGTAGATATTTTGGACGAAAAACGTGACAAACAAGCGCTTGGTTTAGCGCTCGTCACGGTGCCAATTTCCATCGTGGGAGCATTGTCCGGTGCCGACGCCGCAAGTGCACAACAGTCTCCGGTAAATCAAGACCTAAACACCAACACCGATAACGGCAAGACTGCAATCCCCCGAGGCGTAACTGCCGCAGCCACTCCAATGCTTTCAACTGCCACTCAGTTGACCTATGTGGTCAAGGTTGGCGACACAATCAGTTCGATTGCAAGAAAATTTCAGCTGTCTACGAACCAACTGCTGACCATCAACGGTCTAGATGCCAAGTCGCTCATCGTTCCTGGTCAGAAATTGAAACTTGTGGCACATGCGGTGGTGCCGGCTAGCCAGAGGAAAGCTGACGCGGCAACCGTACACGTGGTCAAGCGTGGCGATACCGTGCAATCGATCGCAAAGAATTATTCAATATCAATCACCACAGTGCTTTCGATGAACAAGCTTTCGGCCAAGGCAATCATTTTTCCGGGTCAGCGATTGCTGATTGGATCGGTAATTCCAAAAGCCGTCAAGCCAATCACTCCAGAGACTCACACGGTTCAACCTGGTGAAACTCTTGCTTCAATCGCCAACCTGTATGGGCTTGAACTGAACACTGTATTGGCAGCCAATGGGTTTAGTGAGTCATCGTTGGTTTACGGCGGGCAAATTATCAAGCTCAAAAACTTTGAAGTAACTACAGAGGCTGACGTAAAGCCCAAGGATGTGTCCCCAAATCAGCAACAGCCGGTGGCAGATTTAGTTAGCGAAACAGCGGCGTCTACCGATCCGCATCGCCCTTCCAGCGTGTGTGACATTCACGGCTACCACACCGTTAAAACCGGCGAATCAGTGAGCAAGATTGCTGCCGTGTACGGTCTTTCTACCCAGTCGATCTTGACTGCCAACCAACTGTCTTGGTCGTCAATGATTTACATTGGTCAAAAGTTGGTGATTCCTGGAATTCACGAAATCAAATTCTGCCCAGAACTAACACAACTCAGCGCTGAGATGAAATCAAACGCCCAGGTTATTTTCCGGGTGGGCAAATCTCTTGGTGTTAGCGATTACGGAATCGTGATTGCGTTGGCCGCTGCCATGCAGGAGTCTGGACTGCGCAATCTAAGTTACGGTGACCGTGACTCAGTTGGCCTCTTCCAACAGCGTCCAAGTGCACACTGGGGCCAGGCCGAACAAATTTTAAATCCTGAGTATGCCGCGCGTGCTTTCTTTGGTGGCAAGACCAGCCCAACCTACGGAGCGGCACGCGGTCTGCTTGATATCAAAGACTGGAGCAACAAGTCAGTTACTCAAGCCGCACAGGCGGTGCAGATTTCTGCTTACCCAAACGCCTATGCGAAATGGGAATCTTCAGCTTGGGTTTGGCTAGATCAATTGCTTTCAGACCAGGCCGGGGCAACCAACAATGCCTAACTTGGTCGGCAGGCTTATCGGTGAGCGCTACCGAATCGAGCAGGTAGTTGCTCGAGGTGGCATGGCCACCGTTTACTTGGCGATGGACATCCGTTTGGAACGTAAGGTTGCGCTCAAGATCATTCACCCGCATCTAGCTAGTGATAATTCATTCCGCGAGAAATTCATTCGCGAAGCAAGAATTGCAGCAAAACTTTCCCACCCAAACCTGGTGAATGTTTTTGATCAGGGTGAAGATGGTGACCTTGCCTTCATGGCAATGGAATACGTTTCGGGAATCACTCTTCGCGATGCGCTTAAAGATTTTGGTGCACTAGACGCAAAACGTGCACTTGATCTTTTTGAGCCCATGCTGAGCGGACTGGCCGCGGCTCACCGTGCCGGAATTTTGCACCGAGATCTAAAACCTGAGAACGTTTTACTTGCCAACGATGGTCGCATCAAGCTTGGTGACTTTGGATTGGCTCGCGACATTGATAACAACACGTCAACCGGTTCGCTAGTTGGCACTGTGGCATATCTTTCACCAGAACTTGTGATGCGTGGAACTGCGGATGCCAGAAGCGATGTCTATGCCGCTGGAATCATGCTGTTCGAAATGCTGGCCGGTCGCCAAC
>CANGJO010000034.1 GCA_947454285.1 Microbacteriaceae bacterium
AGTGTCTGCATAAGCTGACCCAAACCAAGACCAATCAGAACCATACCGATAGCTGCCTGCCAGTACTGAGTGTCCACGTTGAAACTAGTTAGGTATAGGTAACCAAGTGCCAACAGGATTGGACCAATCACCATGAACGGCTTGTACTTTCCGGTGCGTGAAGTGATTTGACCAGAAACGATTGTTGCAGTCATCATTCCACCAACCATTGGCAACATCATGAAGCCGGCTTCGGTAGGAGTTGCACCCATCACGATCTGAAGTAGAAGTGGAAGGGTCATCATGCCGCCAAACATTCCAACACCAATGATCACACCAAGAATGGTTGACATTGAGAATGTGCGAGACTTGAAAAGTGTTAGCGGAAGAAGCGCTTCGTGCTTTGCAGCGCGCTCGGCAAAGATGAACGCAACGATACCTACGGCACCGGTTGCATACATGCTTAGCGACATTGCGCTACCCCAACCCCAGTCGCGACCGTTCTCTGCAACAAGAAGAAGTGGAACAACTGCCATAACGATTGTTGCTGCACCCCACCAGTCAATTCGGTGGTTCTTTGGAGTGTGAGGAACGTGCAAGAACGAAACAACCATTGCAAGTGCTGCAATACCAATTGGCAGGTTGATTAGGAAAACCCAGCGCCATCCGTTGATCCAAAGAATTTGATCTGCACCGGCGAACAAACCACCGATGATTGGACCAAGAACTGATGAAGTACCAAACACTGCAAGGAACATTCCCTGGTAACGAGCACGCTCACGCGGCGGAAGAATATCTGCCAGCACGGTAATAGCTAGTGTGAACAAACCACCGGCACCAATACCCTGCACTGCACGCCAAGCTGCAAGCTGGAACATATCGGTTGCGGTTCCACAAAGCAACGAACCAACAATAAAGATTGTGATTGCCACGATGAACAAACGACGGCGACCAAAAATGTCACCGAGCTTGCCATAAATAGGTGTGGAAATTGTTGAGGTGATTAGGTACGCGGTAGTAACCCAAGCCTGAAGTTCAAGGCCCTTTAGGTCGTCGGCGATCGTTCGCATTGCGGCACCAACCACTGACTGGTCTAGCGCTGACAGGAACATACCTGACATCAGACCGGCCAGAACCAAAAGGATCTGACGGTGGGTCATTACACCCGATATTGCTGAGGCTGCCGCTGCAGCTTTTCTTTCGGCGCGTGCCATTGGGACTCGATTCGTTTGTTTTGTTTCTTAGGGGGAAAGTTAGGCTAGGTCTATGCGTGACCAGCAAGAATTCAAGCCTACGCCCAAGAATTGGAAACTAGTTCTAGGTATCCCAATGCTTTTGGCAGCCTTGGTATTCCCTGCGGCGGCTAGTTGGGCGGTTACAACCGGAACAAGCCCAGCTGAAGTTTCAAGCGGTGATGTGCCCCGTTCCACTAGCGAAGTAGAGCGCACCACCACCGATGTTCCACGCATACCTTTATATGACATCGATTCGGCTAAATCCCTGCAGGTAGTGGTGAATAAGAAGCGTCCGTTGAATCCGGTGGAGTATTTCCCGCGCGGCAAGGTTCAGATTGGTTATTCCTGGTTGGCCAAACCTGCCGCCGATGCCTATGTTCTGCTGAAAGCGGCGGTTAGCAAGGCCAAACTGGGCACCCTTTGCATCAACAGCGGTTACCGCAGCTTTGGCAGCCAGACCCTGATCCACGATGCCAAGGTGGCGCTATTGGGAAAGACCGCCGGTGAGAAGTTGGCCGCCCGCCCCGGATACTCGGAACACCAGACCGGCCTGGCTATGGATATTTCAACCACTCAACTTGGTTGCCGCATTGGTGCGTTCGGCGCCAGCCGGGCATCGGTGTGGATTGCGGCGAATGCCTGGCAATACGGTTTCGTGGTGCGCTACCCGAATGGCAAAACACCCATAACCGGCTACGTGTGGGAGCCGTGGCACCTGCGCTTTGTTGGCCTGGAGTTGGCGGCCGATATGAAGGCCAAGAAGATTGCCACTCTTGAAGAATATTTTGCGTTGCCAGCGGCGCCTAAGTACTAGATCACAGCGTTTCTAAATAACGCCGTTTCTAAATAACACCGTCGACTAGTTTCTTGGCCTCAGCCTGAACTAGCTTTAGGTGATCTTCGCCGCGGAATGATTCACCGTAGATCTTGTAGACGTTTTCTGTGCCCGATGGACGAGCAGCAAACCAAGCGTTTTCTGTTTCAACCTTCAAACCACCAAGTGCTGCACCATTGCCAGGAGCGTGAGTAAGAATTGCGGTGATCTTTTCGCCGGCAAGTTCGCTGGCAGTAACTGCATCGGCAGAAAGCTTTCCGAGCTTTGCTTTTTGTTCCAGCGTTGCCGGCGCATCGATGCGTTCGTAAGCAGGTGCACCAAATTCGGCAGTCAATTCCGCGTAGCGCTGCGAAGGAGTCTTTCCGGTAACCGCGGTGATCTCTGCTGCAAGAAGAGCAAGGATCAGGCCATCTTTATCGGTGCTAAAGGAGCTGCCGTCGTGACGCAAGAAAGATGCACCCGCGGATTCCTCGCCACCAAAACCAACTGAGCCATCAATCAGACCAGGCACGAACCATTTGAAACCAACCGGAACTTCAATCAGCTTGCGACCAAGTTTTTCAACAACGCGATTGATGATGCTTGATGAAACCATGGTCTTACCAACTGCTGCATCGGTACGCCACTGCGGACGATTGCGATACAAGTAGTCAATGCACACGGCAAGAAAGTGATTTGGATTCATCAGTCCGTGATCCCTAGTCACAATTCCGTGACGGTCGGCATCGGCATCGTTACCGGTTGAGATATCAAACTTGTTGCGATCTTCAATCAGCGATGCCATAGCAAACGGTGACGAGCAATCCATGCGAATCTTTTCGTCCCAGTCAAGAGTCATGAAACCAAATTGGAAATCAACGTTTGGATTAACCACGGTGAGGTTCAAGTTGTATTGTTCACCAATCGCGCCCCAGTAATCAACCGATGCTCCACCCATTGGGTCGGCACCAATTGAAACGTTGCTGTCGCGAATTGCATCCATGTTGATTACTTCACCAAGTTGCGAAATGTAGTTCTCGCGGAAGTGGAACTTGGTTGGCTTTGGTGTTGCCCGCTTTACCTCGCGCAATCCGCCAAGAATAATTTCGTTCGCACGCGCGGCAATCCAGTTGGTTGCATCGCTGTCGGCAGGTCCTCCGTGAGGCGGGTTGTATTTAAAACCACCATCGGCAGGTGGGTTGTGGCTTGGGGTAATAACCAAGCCATCGGCCAAGCGTGAATCTCCACCAGGCTTGCCAGCATTTAAATATGGGGTGTTGTGATTAATAATTGCCACCGATACCGCCGGGGTGGGAACGTATCGGTCTTCGGCGTCAACCATGGTGACCACATCGTTGCCGGCCAATACCTCAAGTGCGGTTTGCTCGGCCGGGCCAGACAGCGCATGGGTATCTTTGCCCACGTAAATAGGTCCGTGAATATTCTGAGCTCGGCGGTATTCAACGATGGCCTGAGTGATCGCCGCAATGTGATCTTCGTTGAACGAGCCATTCAGGCTGGTGCCGCGGTGACCCGATGTTCCAAAGGTGACCTTCTGTTCGGCAGTCGTGACATCGGGGTGGATTTCGAAATAGGCCGCAAGCAGCTTTTCAATGTTGACAAGGTCAGATTGTTGGGCTTTTTTGCCGGCGCGCTCACTCATAGACCTATTTTGCTCGTAACCTTTACGTATGTCATCTGCATCTCGTAACGGTTCTACAAAGAAGACCTACTCATACCTGGGCCCAATCGGCACCTTCACCGAGCTTGCCCTGGCCCAAGTAGCCGAGGCCAAAGGCGCAATCGCGCACCCGGTGAGCCACGTGCAAGATGCCATCGACGACGTAATTGCTGGCCGTGCATTCCGCGCGATCATTCCGGTAGAGAACTCTGTAGAGGGTGGAGTTACCGCTACCAGCGACGCACTTGCCGCCAACCCAAACATTCGCATCTATGGCGAATACCTCGTACCGGTGACTTTTGATTTGGTTGCGCGCCCAGGCGTTGCACTAAAGGACATTCGTGTTGTGGCCACCCACCCGGTTGCCTACGCGCAGACTCGCGCTTGGTTGAGTGCCAACCTAAAGAAGCACACTTACCTGCAGTCAACTTCAACCGCTGCAGCTGCCGCAGATCTTTTAGACACCGATGGTGAGCACTCGATTGCCGATGCCGCAGTTGCTGCATCCACCATCACCAAGCACTACAAGTTAAAGGTGCTGGCGAAAAACATTGGTGACAACAAAAACGCGCAGACTCGTTTCTTGCAAATTGGTTTGGCAAAGGGCGCAGCGCCAAAGGCAACCGGTAAAGACAAGACATCTGTGATTGTTGAATTGCCAACCGACCGCCCGGGAACTTTGCTTGAGATGCTTGAGCAGTTTGCAGTGCGCGGTGTAAACCTTTCGCGCATTGAGTCACGCCCAATTGGTGATCAGCTTGGTCGCTACCGTTTCAACATTGACATTGAGGGTCACATTGAAGATGCCGCGGTTGCCGATGCATTGAAGGGCCTACACCGATTCAGCCCAAAGGTAATCTTCCTTGGTTCTTACGCGCGTGCAGATAAGAAGAAGTCTGTGCACACGGGCAACAACACTAACGCTGCGTTTGCTGCCGCTGAAAAGTGGATTGCGAAACTTTAAAAAGTTTTAAACGCGGAAAGTAATTGCGCGCGGCACAACCACGAATTCTGCTTCGCTAACCATGCCGAACACATCACCATCAAGCTGTAAGTGAACTGGTCGTTCCGGTTGCACGCGAATTCTTGAACCGGTTAAGTTCTCAAGTGTTTTAACGTTTGCGGTTGCGTCCATTAGTTGACGACCAATTTTGTTTGGGCGAATGTTTTCGTTGGCAAATGCAACGCGACCCCAGAAGTCAATCCAGTTCCAAAATCTGCGCGGACCAACTGCGGCAACATCAAGCAAGCCATCGTCTAGTTTTGCATCAGGCATCAGCGAAAGATTGCCCGGTAACCAACCGGCGTTGCCAATCAATAGTGAAACCAGTTTTAGTTTGCGCGGTTCGCGGTTATCAACCGTTACAAACATGCGCTCGAACAAAGTTGGAATAGAGCGGATGCCGCCTTCAAAGTAGGCAACCCAACCAATGGCCTTTTTCAGCGCGGGGTTGGTATTCTGCATGATCTTGGCATCAAGACCCAAACCACCCATTACGCAAAAGTGAATCTCTTCACGTTCGCCATCTGGGCGAATCACCTTGGCAAGGCCAAGATCAATCTCGTGGCGGTTGCCAAGCAAGCCGCGTTTCACGGCCACGTTGATGTTACTGAGTTCAAGTTTCAGATTCTTGGCCAGCGCATTGCCGGTACCAACCGGAATGATGCCAATGGTGACGCCAGTAATCTCTTCGCGGGCGAGCGCATCAAGCACCGATCGCACGGTTCCATCGCCACCGGCAATAAGTAGGTGGGTGGCATTTTGGGCTACTGCGCGCAGGGCTTGTTGCCCGCCGGTTTCATCGTGGTTGGTAGGTAGCCACAAAGAGGGCTCCCAGTTGAGAGACGAAAGGGCCTGACCAACGGCGGCGTCTAGTTTTTTGCGGTCGATGCGGCCCGGAAAGTAGATGATGGCCGCGCGCTTGTGCTTGGCCGAAGTGCTCATAGGGTCAGTTTTCCACAGATATCGTCTCTTGACTACTGGTATCACTTTGGTACCATTACGGTATGGCTATGACACTCAGATTGACCGAAGAGCAAGACGCGAAGCTCACCGAATACGCCGATAGGGCTGGGCTCTCAAAACAGCGAGCCATTGAGGTTTTGATTGAGACGGCAGATTACCAAGCTGACCGCGAGGCAAGACTGAAGCAAATTTTTGACAAGGTGATGAAAAGAGATGCCAAGCTCATGGAGCGCTTGGCAGATGCCTGATGGACTTCCTCACTTTAGAGGATGCTCTCTTTAAGATCACGTTGCTGGGTTTCTACGTAAAAGATCCGGGACTTCTCGATAGCGCCCTAAGTCGGCCAAAAACTACAGTGTTTGGCCAATTTGCCTACCCTTCAATTGAAACTATGGCTGCAGCCATGCACCAATCTCTTTTGAAGAATCATCCGTTAGTTGATGGCAACAAGCGCACATCGTGGATGCTACTGAACACATTTCTTGAACTGAATGGGCATGAGCTGGAAATGACAGACGATGAAGGCATGGACTTCACTCTTGGAGTGGCTGAGAGTCGCTACGACCTTGACGCTTCGGCAGCAATTATTAAGGCACACCTAATCCCAGTAAGCGAATAGCCTTAAGGCCAATCAGGCAAGGTAACCTAGAGGGGTGATTGACCCAAATTTGCTCCGTGAAAACCCAGACGCCATCAAGGCCAGCCAGCGCGCTCGTGGAAACGACGAATCGCTTGTGGACCAGGCGGTTGCTGCCGACGCCAAGTGGCGCAAGGCAATTCAGGAGTTTGAGTCACTTCGTGCAGAGCAGAACGCTGCGGCCAAGTTGGTTGGTGCCGCTAGTAAAGAGGAACGCCCAGCTCTAATTGCCGCTGGTCAGGTAATGGCCGAGAAGGTAAAGGCAGCCAACGAGATCGCCGATGCAGCTCAAAAGCACCTAGATGAAATCATCTGGAAGATTGAGAACGTTGTTATTGATGGCGTACCTGCCGGCGGTGAAGAGAACTTCACAGTTGTTAAAGAGGTAGGCACCAAGCCAAAATTTGATTTTGAGGCGCAAGACCACGTTGCCCTTGGCGAATCACTAGACATTATTGATATCGAACGCGGCACCAAGATTGCCGGTTCACGCTTTTACTTCTTGAAGGGCTGGGGCGCACGCCTAGAACTTGCCCTAATGAACATGGCGCTTGATTACGCCAGCAAGAATGATTTCACCGCGTTGATTACACCCACTTTGGTTCGCCCAGAAGTTATGGCGGGCACCGGGTTCCTTGGTGAGCACGCAGATGAGATTTACTACCTACCGGCAGATGATCTCTACCTAACCGGAACATCAGAAGTAGCGCTCGCCGGATATCACCGCGACGAAATTATTGATCTATCAAACGGCCCACTCCGATACGCCGGCTGGTCAACCTGTTACCGCCGCGAAGCCGGTAGTGCTGGTCGCGATACTCGCGGAATTTTGCGCGTGCACCAGTTCAACAAGTTGGAAATGTTCTCTTACATTGATCCAGCAAATTCAGAAGCAGAGCACGCAAAGTTGTTGGCATTCCAAGAAGCAATGCTTCAGGCATGTGAACTTCCTTACCGCGTGATCGACACCGCAGCTGGTGACCTTGGTTCTAGCGCGGCTCGCAAGTTTGACGCAGAGGCTTGGGTGCCAACTCAAGAGACTTACCGCGAACTAACTTCAACATCCAACTGCACCACTTACCAGGCTCGTCGTTTGAACGTGCGCTTCCGCAATGCAGAAGGCAAGACTCAAACTGCCGCAACACTAAACGGAACTCTTGCAACCACACGCTGGTTGGTTGCAATTCTTGAAAACCACCAGCAGGCAGATGGATCGGTAAAGATTCCAACTGCCCTGCGCCCGTACCTTGGTGGCCAGGAATTCATCACTGCACCTAAGGCTCGCGCTTAGCAAGCCGATTAAAAACTTTATGACTATTGCGACTGGCGATGACCGTTGGCTAATTGCCATTGATATTGACGGCACACTTGTCACCGATGACGGCTTCCTGTCTGACGCGGTAGTTGAACAAGTGGAACGAGTGCGAGCACTTGGTCACGAAATTGTGGTTGCCACTGGCCGAAGTGCATCAAACGCATTTCCGGTAATCAAAGACATTGGCATTTCAACCGGTTACGCCGTTTGTTCAAATGGCGCGGTGACTATTGAGCTGCACGATTCACACGAGCGCGGATTCAAACCGCACGAGGTAATTACATTTGATCCAAAGCCGGTGCTGACAGAACTGATTCACGCACTGCCAAACGCGCACTTTGCGGTTGAAGATGTTGATGGAACATACCGATACCACCGCGAGTTTCCGGCTTACGCACTTGGCGACTTGAACCACGAAACTCCGCTTGAAGATTTAACTTCGCACCCGGTTAGCCGAGTAGTTGTGCTTTCACCGGAACACGACGCCGAGGAATTTGGCACCATGATTGATCGTCTTGGTTTGCACTCTGTTTCTTATGCAATTGGCTACACCGCTTGGTTGGACATTGCACCAAGTGGAGTCAGCAAGGCATCGGCGTTAGAGAAGCAGCGCGCCGAGCTTGGCATTAAGCCATCGCAGGTGATCACCATTGGTGACGGTCGCAACGATATTCAGATGTTTGAGTGGGCTCGAGAGCTTGGCGGCTATGCATTTGCCATGGGCCAGGCCCCAGAAGAAGTTAAAGATGCGGCCACTGCGGTGACTGGGTCTGTAGAAGATGACGGGGTAGCTGAAGTGCTGGCAGGCTTTGAGGGAATGCTGTTTATCCGCTAAAGTAGAGCGGTACGGAAGCGTGCCGGAGCGGCCGAACGGAACAGTCTTGAAAACTGTCGTCGTTAATAGCGACCGTGGGTTCAAATCCCACCGCTTCCTCCACTTGAGACCCCAGTCCCTGACTGGGGTTTTCTGTTTAACAAGAAATCCACAGGGAAGCGGCCCCCTTTTGTCGCTTAAACTAGAGTTTCATGGAAAACACAACCCCAGCCCCAATCAAAAAACCAAAGCGCCAAACTAAGGCTTTCGCGCGCCATGGTCGCATCAAGGTGCAGACCAAGGCCAGCGCTATCTGGGGAATTATCTTCAAGGTCATCGGTCTTGTTCTGGGTGCAACCGTTGCCGTTTCTGGCATCGCTATTGCCGATCTTTCTAACACCATCAAGGCCAATGGCATCGTGCTTTCTGGCTCGGGCAAGATTTCTGAGAAGGACTTAGCTGGTCCAATCAACATGCTTTTGGTTGGTAGCGATACTCGCGCTGGTCAGGGCGAGGGGTTCGGCAACGAGACATCGGTGTTGGCTGACGTAATTATTCTTTTGCATGTTTCGGCCGACCGTAAGCAC
>CANGJO010000035.1 GCA_947454285.1 Microbacteriaceae bacterium
GCCAACAAGGTGAGCTTGTAGGTTCCGGCGATGCATCCCGACGCGGTCACTAAATAACTTGTGCCGGTTCCGCTAACTGCAACGGTGCTGCAGGTTGCGGTTGAGCCGGTGGTCACAAAATCGGTGTTGGTAAGTCCAGTGACCGATTCGTTGAACACCACGTTGTAAGAAATTGAAGTTGAGTTGGTCAGGGTTGAGCCAGGTGTGAATGTGGTCACCGATGGTGGCATCACGTAGCTGATAACTGCCACGCCTGCGCCTGAACGGTATCCAGATGTGTGCACAACCGATGTTGTTAGCGTTGGGCTGTTGTATGACGAACCACCACCGCCACCACCGCCGTTGGTGCAACATGAATCGGTGTCTGCGCCACCGCCACCACCGCCGTAGTAGCCACCGCCTCCGCCGCCGCCACCTGCGGTTGAGCTAGTGCCACCGGTTCCGCCAACGCCCAGACCTCCGCTGGTTCCCCAGGTTCCGCCGTTTGGTGAGCCTCCGCTTCCGCCGCCAGACTGCGTTGCTCCGGCACCGCCGCCGCCTTGACCGCTGGTTCCGTTAGTTCCGGTAAGTCCACCCGCGGCACCACCTGGTCCACCTGACAAACCTCCGGTACCGCCACCACCACCGGCAACCACAATGCGGTCGGCAAGTGCGGTGGTCGAACGAATATCGGTTGCTCCACCACCAGAGCCTTCGTCGCCACGGTTTCCGCCAGCAGCACCGCCGCCGTTGTAACCGCCGGCCGCACCCGCACCGGTAAGGCCCGCGCCGCCAACGTAAATGTAGATCGATGCCGGTGTGCTGACGAATGAGCCCTGAACGCGCCCGCCAAGTCCGCCGGTGCGTCCGCCCTGCGCGCCCATCAGATCAAACGAGATATTCCTGGCACCGATAGGCGGCGACCACAGGTAGTAATCGCCGGTGGCATCAAAGGTGAGGGTGCATGTGGTTCCAACGCACACGGGGGTTGGATTACTGATGACTGCGCGAACCGATTGTGCAAACAATCCCCCGAACAGCACAGCAAGGATTCCTGCGATCGAGATTAGCTTCGACCAACGCTGTGTGTTTTTCTTGTGCATGAGAAAAAGCAAATAACTCCGACAAGTAACTTGTCGGAGTTATCCACAAAGCCCGAAGGCTAGAAGTTATGCACAGATTGTGCTTAGGCCATGCGAGCCTGAAGGTTCTCTGCTAGTGATGCTAGGAACTCGTCGGTGGTCTGGTAAGCCTGATCCTTGCCAACAAGTGCAGCTAGGTCCTTGGTCATCTTGCCTGACTCAACGGTCTTGATGATTACATCTTCAAGGGTCTCAGCAAACTGACGAACCTCTGGAGTGCCATCAATCTCGGCACGTGCAATTAGCGCACGAGTCCAAGCAAAGATAGATGCGATTGGGTTGGTAGAAGTCTTCTTGCCAGCCTGCCAGTCGCGGTAGTGACGAGTCACGGTGCCGTGTGCAGCTTCAGCAAGAGTTGTCTTACCGTCTGGAGTAGTTAGCACTGATGTCATTAGACCAAGTGAACCAAAGCCCTGTGCAACGGTGTCTGACTGAACGTCACCGTCGTAGTTCTTACAAGCCCAAACGTAGCCACCCTCCCACTTAAGAGCAGCGGCAACCATGTCGTCGATCAATCGGTGTTCGTAAGTAATGCTGGCAGCTTTGAAGCGGTCAGCGTACTCTGCGTCGAAAACTTCCTGGAACGCGTCCTTGAATGCTCCATCGTAGGCCTTCAAGATTGTGTTCTTGGTTGAAAGGTAAACCGGGTAGTTGCGTGACAAACCGTAGTTGAATGATGCACGAGCAAAGTCGCGAATCGAATCCATGTAGTTGTACATACCCATTGCAACGCCGCCACCCTCAGGGTAGTCAGCAACAACCTGAGTAACAGGTTCTCCGTTTTCTGGAGTCCAAGTAATAGTTACCTGACCCTTTCCTGGAACCTTGAAGTCGGTTGCCTTGTACTGGTCACCGTGTGCGTGACGGCCAATGATGATTGGCTTGGTCCAGCCAGGTACTAGTCGTGGAACGTTTGAAATGATGATTGGTTCACGGAACACAACACCATCAAGGATGTTTCGGATAGTTCCGTTCGGAGACTTCCACATCTTCTTCAGTTTGAACTCTTCAACGCGAGCTTCGTCAGGAGTGATAGTTGCACACTTCACACCAACGCCGTGCTTCTTGATTGCGTGAGCTGCATCAATGGTCACCTGGTCGTCAGTTGCATCACGGTTCTCAACTGATAGGTCGTAGTACTCAAGGTCTACATCTAGGAACGGGTTGATCAAATTGACTTTGATGTTCTGCCAGATGATTCTGGTCATTTCGTCGCCGTCTAGTTCAACGACCTTGCCAACTACCTTGATTTTTGCCATGTGGCACTCCTGTATTTCTGAGAACTGGGGCTGAACGCCCAAACTCCCTCTAGCCTACCGTTAGTGGAAAAAGTGGCGCTCTCCCGTGAAGTACATGGTGATTCCGGCAGCCTCGGCAGCGGCAATTACCTCTTCATCACGGACTGAGCCACCAGGCTGAACCACTGCGCGAACACCAGCATCAATCAGGATCTGCAGACCATCTGCAAATGGGAAGAATGCGTCGGATGCGGCAACCGATCCCTTGGCGCGCGACTCGGCACGCTCAACTGCAAGCTTGCAAGAATCAACGCGGTTTACCTGGCCCATGCCAACACCTACCGATGCACCCTCTCGAGCCAAGAGGATTCCGTTTGACTTCACCGCACGGCATGCACGCCAAGCGAACTCAAGTTCCTTCATGGTGTCTGAGTCAGCCTTGCGACCGGTAACCAGCTTCCAACCACTTGAGTTGAACTGAGAGAACTCATCGGTTTCTTGAACCAGCACACCACCAGAGATCTGTTTGTATTCAAGTGCCTCGCGTGAGTAGTTGGCTGGCAACTCTAGAACGCGCAGGTTTTTCTTCTCTAGCAAAATCGAGAGCGCCTCAATCTCGTAAGACGGAGCAATGATTACCTCAGTAAAGATGCTAGCAACCTGCTTGGCCATGGTCACGGTAACCGGACGGTTGGTGGCAATCACGCCTCCGAATGCAGAAACCGGGTCACACATGTGCGCCTTGGCGTGAGCATCGGCAATAACGTCTGCTGTTGAAGCATCACCAATTGCAATTCCGCATGGGTTTGCGTGCTTGATGATTGCCACAGCTGGCTCGTTGAAGTCGTATGCGGCACGAAGCGCGGCATCGGCATCAACGTAGTTGTTGTAAGACATTTCTTTGCCACCAAACTGGCGAGCCTGGGCAATGCCGGCAACTGCGTTTTCACCAACTGAACGATAAAGCGCTGCAGCCTGGTGAGAGTTCTCGCCATAGCGAAGCACGTTAGCAAGTTGCGCGTCTACCTTGAAGCTTGAGCCAAAACCAGGGTTGGCATTTTCAATGTCACCCTTCTGCCCTGCCGCGCGCTTCCAGTCACCTTCAAGTTCGGCAGCAAACCAGTTGGCCACTGCAGAGTCGTATCGAGCGGTGTGTGAGAAGGCGGCGTAAGCAAGTTCGCGACGCTGAGCCAAAGTGGTTCCACCATCTTTAACCGCGCTGATGATTTCTGAATACTTTGCCGGGTCAACCACGATGGCAACGTTGGCGTGGTTCTTTGCCGACGCACGAACCATTGCTGGTCCACCAATATCTATCTGCTCAACTACTGCATCGCCCTTGGCGCCAGACTGAACAGTCTGCACGAATGGGTAAAGGTTTACCACTACAAGCTGGAATGCCTCGATGCCCAACTCGGCAAGCTGCTGCTCGTGCGCAATCAAACGCATGTCGGCAAGTAGGCCGCCGTGCACCTTTGGGTGCAGGGTCTTTACTCGACCATCAAGTGACTCTGGGAATCCGGTGATCTGCGAGACCTCGGTAACCGCAATACCGGCATCCTTCAACGCAGCAAAGGTTCCACCCGTTGAAACGATGTCGATGCCAGCGGCGGCAAGCTCCTTGGCCAAATCAAGCAGACCAGTCTTGTCAGAAACTGAGAGAAGTGCGCGCTTGATTTCAACGCGATCGCGGTGACGGTAGTCAGCTGGCTTGTGGTCGTTGTGTGCGGCCATGATTAAGCCCCTTTATTTGGCTAGTGATGGAAGGTGGATTTTCTTGGTGGCAATGTCTTTCACGGTTGCGACCAACAGTTCGCGCTCAACAACTTTGATGCGCTCGTGCAGGTCGTACTCGCTATCTTCTGCCAAGACCGGCACGCTTGCCTGAGCAATGTGCGGTCCGGTGTCAACACCTTCGTCGACAACGTGAATGGTCACCCCGGTAACCGATGCCTTGGCATTCAAAGCATCACGCACTGCGTGACCACCTGGGAATGCTGGCAAAAGTGAAGGGTGAGTGTTAATTAAGTTTGGGCTTAGAGCAGAAACAAAGTTAGCTGGAAGAATTCGCATGAAACCTGCAAGCACAACTAGGTCTGGCTTGAAGTGATTGATGTTGGCCAACAAAACCTCGGCCCACTTTTCGCGCGAATCAAAAGCTGAAGGCGAAACCACAAAAGTTGGAATTCCGTAGTGCTCTGCGTGAGCCAGGCCATCTGCTGGATTGTCGGATCCTACGGCCACAACTTTGGCACCAAAAAGTGGATTATCGGTTGCATCTAACAGGGCCTTCAGGTTTGAACCTGACCCTGAGATGAGCACAACGACCGACAGCATTAGTCCAGTTTATCGGTGCTGTTATGAGCGCTGTGCGAGCGGGTGATCCGGCGCATCAGGTCGTGCGCTGAAGAACGCGGCCAAGATTGAAACCACCGCAACCTCAACGAATAGCACGCCCGCGGCAAGCAGTGGATTAACCCCGATGCTCTGCAAGCGCCCAGGGCCAACCCCGCCAGAGGCAAGAAGCGCAAGGATGCCGAATTCAACAGAGGCAACCACAGCGATGGAAAGACCAAGCGTGATGGCCGCACTCCAAGCAGAGGCAAATTCAAAACGAATTTCGTCTGCGTGACGACGAATCAAAATAGTGGCAACGAATGCGCCAACCAGCGGCACCAAGATCGCAATCATTCCAAAGCTCAGCTCACCAATTGGAAGTGCAGATGTAATCGGCAACGCAGGCAGTGGACCAACGGCGGTTGCCACCGGAGAAATAAGCGAGCCCGCTCCGATCTGGAAACCAACACCCGTAAACCAACTGGCACCAAACACCACCAGGTTCGGCAGAATCGCCATCTGCCCCGCGGTAATCATCACGCCACCAAGGAAGCTAACCTGCAGACCCTCGTAAAGACGAATCACCTGAATCCAGTTCGCGGCCATCATGATCGCTATAAACACCGATGACACAGCGAGCAGAATCACAACCACGCCGGTACCCGCACGGAATGCCGGAGCACTCACCGCACGAATTGCCCAGTGCCAGTTGTTGAACTTACGTTCTAGAAAATCGCGGACCCAAACACGTTCGGCAGGTTCTGGCAATGAAGCCGCTTCACCAAATGCTTGGCGTTTTCCGAAGAGCGATCCAACAATCACGAACAGCAGCATGAAAGCCGGCGGAAAGAAAGTTCCCTGCCAGGCAACCGGATAAACAAACTTGTTGTAGGCAACCAGGCTAAGCAGTAACGAGATGCCACCATAAACAAGTGCAGCGGCAACCCAGGCCGGCCAGAGTTCAACCGCCGTGGTAAGTCTGCGGCCCATGCGATTTGCGAAGTGCGCAATTACCAAGCTGAGTCCAAGTGGAATCATGCTCACAACAAATTGTGGGAACTGCGCTGCGCCAAAAGTTCCCGCCGGAACAACCAAGCGGGCTCCGTGCGCCATCATCCAAATGTCTGCAGATGCGCGAAAAGGCACTAGCCAATCGATGGTTGGATCATTTTCAAACAACCAGACCACGGTGAGTGGAACTAGAAGTAATCCAAGTCCAATGCCAGCGACAACTAGTGCCTCAAACGCTGCAACAAGAAAAGTGAGTCTGCGATTCACGTAGAAACACTCCCCCTAGTTGCGAAAAATCTTAAAGGCTCTTGATGACTTCGCGCATTAGCGCTGCGGTCTCAGAAGGCGTCTTGCCAACCTTCACACCAACGGCCTCGAATGCTTCCTTCTTTGCCTGCGCAGTACCTGCAGAACCAGAAACGATCGCACCAGCGTGACCCATGGTCTTGCCTTCAGGAGCAGTGAAACCTGCAACGTAAGCAACAACCGGCTTGGTCACGTGCTCCTTGATGTAAGCAGCGGCCTTCTCTTCAGAGTCACCACCAATTTCACCAATCAAAACAATCGCCTTAGTCTCAGGGTCTGCCTGGAACGCAGCAAGAGCATCGATGTGAGTGGTTCCAATAACTGGGTCTCCACCAATACCAATTGCGGTTGACATACCAATGTCACGAAGTTCGAACATCATTTGGTAGGTCAGGGTGCCTGACTTTGAAACCAACCCGATAGGGCCAGGGCCGGTGATGTCTGACGGAGTAATACCCGCGTTCGACTTTCCCGGAGAGATGATGCCTGGGCAGTTAGGGCCAATCAGACGAGTCTTCTGACCCTTGTCTACGTTGTAAGCCCATGCCCATGCTGAGTCATGCACTGGAATGCCTTCGGTGATTGCAACCGCTAGAGGAATCTCTGCGTCAATTGCCTCAACCATTGCAGCCTTTGCGAATGCAGGCGGTACAAAGATCACCGATACGTTTGCGCCGGTTGCCTTCATTGCCTCTGCAACAGTTCCGAATACTGGAAGCTGCTTGCCTTCAACATCAACGGTCTCGCCAGCTTTACGTGGGTTAACACCACCAACGATGTTTGATCCACCAAGCAACATGCGGCGGGTGTGCTTCATGCCCTCAGAGCCAGTCATACCCTGAACAATGATTCGCGAATCTTCGTTTAGAAAAATAGCCATTTCTTAATTCCTTCTAGCGCTTAGCGGTTCGCGAATTCAGCGGCCTTGTCGGCAGCTTCATCCATGGTGTCAACGACAGTTACAAGTGGGTGGGCAGCCTGCTCAAGAATGAAGCGGCCCTCAAGAACGTTGTTACCGTCAAGGCGAACAACAAGAGGCTTAGTTGCCTTGTCGCCAAGAGTCTTCAACGCGCCAACGATTCCGTTTGCAACGGCGTCACAAGCGGTGATTCCACCGAATACGTTTACGAACACACTCTTTACCTGTGGGTCGTTCAAGATAACGTCAAGACCAGCAGCCATAACTTCTGCTGAAGCACCGCCACCAATGTCTAGGAAGTTTGCAGGGCGTACCTTGCCGTGCTTCTCACCTGCGTAAGCAACAACGTCCAGAGTTGACATCACAAGGCCTGCACCGTTTCCGATGATTCCTACTTCGCCGTCAAGCTTCACGTAGTTCAAGTCCATTGCCTTTGCCTTGGCCTCAAGTGGGTCAAGTGCGTCGCGCTCCATTGATTCGCGCTCGTGACGGAACTCAGCGTTGTCGTCTAGTGAAACCTTGCCATCTAGGGCAATTACTTCACCATCGGTGCTCAAGATAAGTGGGTTAACTTCAACCAGGGTTGCGTCTTCCTTTACGAACACGTCGTAAAGCTTTACGAACACCGGAGCAACCTTTTCAGCGGTTGCGTCATCGAAGCCACCCTGCTTTGCAATGCTCAATGCGGTTGCAAGATCAATACCCTTAGTTGCATCTACTGGCACCTTTGCCAACGCCTCTGGGCGCTCTTCGGCTAGCTGCTCAATTTCCATTCCACCCTCAACGCTGCAAAGCGAAAGGAAGGTGCGGTTTGATCTGTCTAGCAATACTGAGAAATAAAATTCTTTGTCGATCGATGCACCCTGAGCAACCATTACGCGCTTCACGATGTGACCCTTGATGTCTAGACCAAAGATGTTCTTTGAAAGTTCTTTTGCCTCTGCGGCAGACTTGGCGACTTTAACACCACCGGCTTTTCCGCGGCCACCGGCTTTAACCTGTGCCTTTACAACTACAACTCCACCGATCTTGGCAGCGGCTGCCTCAACCTCTTCTGGAGTGTCTGCAGTTAGACCCTGCAGAACTGGGACGCCGTAGGCCTCGAACATGTCGCGGGCCTGGTATTCAAATAAATCCACTTTGATTCCATTCAGATATTTGGACAACCCTCTAAGTTTACGCTTCTGCAAAGGGGGCCTTGAACACCGATACGGGCCTTAGCGGCCTAAAGTGAAGGTCTAAAGCTTGGTAATCGGGGCCACTTTGACCAGCAGGCGCTTGGTGCCCACGCTGCCAAAGTGGATTTCGGCAGTCTGACGGGCGCCCTCGCCCGCGGTGGCAATTACCTTGCCCTTGCCAAAGTCCGAGTGCTCGATCATGTCGCCAACGGCAAGCTGCAGACCCTCGTTGTTTCGAACAGACGAGATTGCCCCGGACCAAACCTTTTTCTCTTTAGTAGAAGGAGTGCCGCCATAACCACCGGATGATTCGCTGCTGCCAGAACCATAACCTTGTGAATCTGCGATTGATTCGCGGTAACGACTTGATGGAAGCCCACGACCAGAACCTGATTCACGCCAGTCGATTAGATCGGCAGGAATTTCTTGCAGGTAGCGCGAAGGCATTGCCGATTCCGATTCACCAAAGGTAGTGCGGTTCATGGCAAGCGATAGGTGCAACTTCTTGCGCGCACGAGTGATGCCAACGTAGAACAGTCGGCGTTCCTCGGCCATGCCGCCAGGAGTGATAAAGCTCATGCGGTGAGGCAGCAAGCCCTCTTCGATTCCGGTTAGGAACACAGCCTCATACTCTAGACCCTTGGCGGTGTGCAGGGTCATCAGTGAAACAGTTCCAGATTCGTCATCCAGTTCGTCAGCGGCAGCAACCAGCGCAACTTCGTTCAAAAAGTCAGGCAGGCGACCTTCTGGATTATTGCGCTGGAATTCGCGAGCAACCGATACAAGTTCCTCAAGGTTCTCAACGCGCGCTTCGTCTTGAGGGTCCTTGCTGTTGCGCAGCGATTCAAGCAGTCC
>CANGJO010000036.1 GCA_947454285.1 Microbacteriaceae bacterium
AAATGCTGACGAAGCTCTTCAGGATTTAATTGAGATCATTAATGCCGTTGAATCACGCTTTGGCAAGGGCCGTTTGCGCTTTGACCCAACCCTGGTTCGCGGCATGGGTTACTACACCGGAACAATTTTTGAAATCGAACACCCGCAGTCCGGTTCATCAATCGGGGGTGGCGGTCGCTACGACGGAATGATTGGTCGCTGGACCGGTGAAGAAGTTCCTGCAGTTGGCATCTCTATAGGTTTTGAACGTGCGGTTGATCTGGTGCCAGACACGTTGGTGAGCAAAGCGCCAATGCGCTTAGTTCTGGTGCTCGATGACACCAGCGCCGGGACTATCGGGGTTGCACTGGCTCGTCAAAAGGACCTGTTTGAACATGGCTATGGCGTGCGCCTAGAGCAACGCCCAAAGAAGCTGAATCTACTGCTGGATAGCCTTGCAGAGCAGGGATTTACGCACTTTGCCACTGTTGGCGCGGACTCGAACAGCTTCGAGAGCCTTGACATCAAGCCAATCGCCTAAACTAAGAGCTATTACAACGACGTTTTTTCGCGTCGTTTTGGCGCGTTTTTCACAGCCCAAATAAGGAGACACCTTGTCAATCATTGAAGCCATTGGCGCACGCGAGATTCTTGACTCACGCGGAAACCCAACCATTGAGGTTGAGGTGCTGCTAGAAGACGACAGCTTTGGTCGCGCTGCAGTTCCATCAGGAGCATCAACCGGTGCATTCGAAGCCCACGAGAGCCGCGATGGCGACAAGTCTCGCTACCTAGGCAAGGGTGTTCAGAACGCAGTTAAGGCTGTTGTTGAAGTTGTTGACGAAGCACTTGTTGGTTTCGACGCGCTTGACCAGCGTCTAGTTGACGCAGCACTTATCTCACTTGATGGCACCGCCAACAAAGAGAAGCTAGGTGCAAACGCAATCCTTGGTGTTTCACTTGCAAACGCCCGTGCAGCAGCAGAGGCAACCGGTCAGCCGCTTTACCGCTACCTTGGTGGTCCAAACGCTTACACACTTCCAGTTCCACTAATGAACATCATCAACGGTGGCGCTCACGCTGACACCGGCGTTGACATTCAGGAATTCATGATCGTGCCTCTAGGTGCCGAGACTTTCAGCGAAGCAATCCGTTGGGGCGTTGAGGTTTACCACGCACTAAAGGGCCTGCTCCACAGCAAGGGTCTTTCAACCGGTCTAGGTGACGAAGGTGGTTTTGCACCTGAGCTTCCAAACAACGCAGCGGCACTTGAGCTAATCGCAGAAGCAATCGCAAAGGCTGGCTACAAGCTAGGCACCGATATCGCGCTTGCACTTGACGTTGCAGCTACCGAGTTCTACTCGGAAGAAACCAAGAAGTACACCTTCGAGGGCCAGGAGCGCACCGGTGACGAGATGATCGCTTACTACACCGATCTAGTTGCTCGCTTCCCACTTGTTTCAATCGAAGACCCACTTTCAGAAGACGACTGGGCTTCATGGACCAAGATGACCGCGTCACTTGGCTCAAAGGTTCAGCTTGTTGGTGACGACCTTTACGTGACCAACCCAGCTCGTTTGCAGAAGGGTATCGACGAAGCTGCCGGTAACGCGATTCTTGTGAAGGTAAACCAGATTGGAACCTTGACTGAGACTCTTGATGCAGTTTCACTTGCACAGCGCAGTGGAATGAAGGCAATCATTTCTCACCGTTCAGGTGAGACAGAAGACACCTTCATTGCTGACCTTGCAGTTGCAACCAACGCAGGCCAGATCAAGACTGGTGCGCCTGCTCGTTCAGAGCGTGTTGCAAAGTACAACCAGTTGCTACGCATTGAAGAAGAGCTAAGCGATGCAGCGTTCTACGCCGGTCGTTCAGCTTTTCCTCGTTTCAAGGCGTAATACTTAAAGCATGAGAACACCCCGCAAAGTTGCGCCTTCACAATCGAAGGCCGCTTTGCGGGTTTCTCGTTTAAACCTTTCAAGCCTTGCTTTGCTGGCCATGATTGTGCTTGGTGTGGTTACACTCGCGCCTCGAGTGCAAACTTGGTTCACCCAGCGTCAGGCAATTTTTGCAGCCCAGCAGAGCCTTGAAGAGGCAAAAAAAGAAGTTGCCCAGATGCAGGTTGAGCGTAAGCGTTGGGAAGACCCGGCTTACATTCGCGCTCAGGCTCGTGACCGCTTGTACTACGTGATGCCGGGTGAGGTTTCTTACCTGGTGATGGATGCCGATGGCGTTAACACCTCGGATACCTCTGGAACCGTTGGTGCCAAGATGGCCGCCGACAAAAACAACGCGCAAATCTCAAGCACTATCTACCAAACCAAAAACAATTGGGTCGATGCCGTTTTGGAATCTGTAATTCGCGCCGGTGTCGAGCAGCCAACCGATAAAAACATCGTTGCCGAAACCCAAAGCGGTGCAAAGACTAAGGCCGGAAACTAATGCCACTTACTCCAGCAACCGCTGAAGACATTGCAGAGGTATCGCGCCAACTTGGCCGCGAAGCTCGCGACATTGTGGCGATTGCCGCCCGTTGCATTTGCGGCAAACCAACCGTCGTGCACACCGCACCACGACTTGCCGATGGCACGCCTTTTCCAACCACCTATTACCTAACTCACAAGGGCGCTACCTCGGCAGTTTCAACACTTGAGGCAAGCGGCCTGATGGCCGAGTTGCAACAGCGCCTTTCCGATGAACCGGAACTTGCTGCCGCCTACCAGACAGCTCACGAGGCCTTCATTGCCGATCGCGACAAAACCGCACACGAACTTGGTCTTGAGGTTCCAGAAATTGCCGGAATCTCAGCCGGTGGCATGCCAACGCGTGTGAAGTGCCTCCATGCGTTGATCGGTCACTCGCTGGCTGCCGGTCCGGGCGTAAACCCGATAGGTGATATCGCACTGGCGGCTTGCTCGTGGAGCCCAAATAGATGCGTTTGCGAAAGTAACTAGCAACCACCTTTGTCAGGTTGCTTCGGCCCATGCCACGAGGCTCTATTACGGCTAATCCAGGGCTTGTAAGGCCCTAAAATGGAACAATGTCTGCAATCAACTCTGGCGCCAACGCGCCCAAAATTCTTATCGTCGGTGGCGGTTACGCCGGTTTCTACACAGCTTTCAAGCTAGAGAAGCAATTGAAGCAGGGCGAGGCTGAGGTCACTCTTGTTGATCCGCTTCCTTACCTGACTTACCAGCCTTTCCTACCTGAGGTAGTTGCTGGTTCAATCGAGGCCCGTCACGTGGTGACATCTCACCGTCGTCACCTACGCAAGACCAACATCGTTGCCGGAAAGGTAACCAACGTTGATCACGCATCAAAGACTGCGACTATCGAAGTTGAAGGCCTAGCTCCTTACAAGATGCAGTACGACCAGATCGTGGTTACTGCTGGTGCAGTATCACGTACCTTCCCAATTCCAGGTGTTGCAGACAATGCAATTGGTTTGAAGACCATCGAAGAAGCAGTTGAAATTCGCAACCGCATCATCACCAACCTAGACAAGGCAGCTAACTTGCCTGCGGGTGCAGCACGCGATCGTCTATTGACCTTCGTTGTTATTGGTGGTGGTTTCGCAGGTATCGAGACTTTCGCTGAAATGCGTTCGCTAGTTAGCTACTTGCTTCGTTACTACCCAAACATTTCTTTCGCAGACACTCACTTCCACTTGATCGAGGCCATGGGCCGCATCATGCCAGAAGTGGCGTTGAACACCAGCGAGTGGGTAATCGCAAACCTAGACAAGCGTGGCGCAAAGATTCACCTGAACACTCAGTTGCAGTCTGCTGAAAACGGCAAGATTGAACTTTCAACCGGTGAGTCATTCGAGTCAGACGTAATCGTTTGGACCGCCGGTGTTATGGCGCACCCATTCGTACGCAACACCGATCTTCCGCTCGACGAGCGTGGCCGCATCACCGCAAAGGCAACCCTTCAGGTTGTTGACGGCGAGAAGGTAATCGTTGATGCGTGGACCGCTGGTGACGTTTCTGCTGTTCCTGACCTTTCAGGTGGCGGCGTTGGTGGCTTCTGTGTTCCAAACGCGCAGCACGCTGTTCGTCAGGCGAAGTTGCTTGCCAAGAACATCGTTGCTTCACTTCGCAACCAGACCATCGCTGAGTACCTTCACAAGAACCTTGGTGCAGTTGCCGGTCTTGGTATTGGCGTTGGTGTTTACCAGTACAAGAAGCTTGCAATCAAGGGTGTAATCGCTTGGTTCATGCACCGTGGTTACCACGGTCTTGCAATGCCTATGTGGGAGCGCAAGATTCGCGTAGTTTCTGGTTGGATCTGGAACTTCTTGCTACGTCGCGACATCGTTGCGATCTCAGCAACTAAGGATCCTCGATTAGCTTTCGCGACCTTCGCGTCACGTCCAAAGGCTTAATCGCAAAACTTGGAAAAGGCGCCTAGGTATCTAGGCGCCTTTTCTTTTTCAAGCGCGCGAGCGCTTGCCCCTGTATTCCAATGGCAGAGAAGGGCGACTTAAAATCGCTACAGTGTGGGTTCGAGTCCCACCAGGGGCACCAGATTATTGAGTGCAATTCAGCAAACTCCCAGTAAGTGCGGGTTAACATTTACCCATGGACATCACACTCATCGTCGTAATCGGCGCAATCGTACTTATCGGTATTTTCCTTTGGGCTACTTACAACGGCCTAGTCACCTTGAATGTTCGCGTTGATGAAGCCTGGAGCGACATCACTGTTCAGCTCAAGCGTCGTGCCGACCTGATTCCAAACCTGATCGAGACCGTAAAGGGTTACGCAACCCACGAAAAAGAAGTCTTCGATAACGTGACCAAGGCTCGTGCCGCTACTGTGTCACCTCAGGTGCTTTCACACCCAGGGCAGGCAGCTGCAGCAGAAGACGCTTTTGGTTCGGCTATGAAGAGCCTGTTCGCAGTAGCCGAGGCTTACCCACAGTTGCAGGCCAACCAGAACTTCCTAAGCCTTCAGCAGGAACTTTCGGACACTGAAGACAAGATCATGGCCGCACGCCGTTTCTACAACGGTGGCGTTCGCGAACTAAACACAAAGATCAAGCAGTTCCCACAGACCTTGTTTGTGCGCAGTCTTGGTTTCAAGGAGCGCGAGTTCTTTGAGGTTGCCGATCCTGCGGCTATCGCAGACGCGCCAACCGTAAAGTTCTAATAGCCTTACAACTATGTATTCAGCTATAGCTGCTAACAAACGAAACACGTTCTTCATCGTGTTTGGTTTCGTTGCACTACTTGGCGGCCTTGCGTATTGGTGGGGTCAGGCAAGTGGCAACGGCTCAAACGCAATCATGATCATTGGTTTTGTGATTGCCTACGCGCTGTTCCAATACTTCGTGGCCAGCTCACTTGCAATTGCAATGAGCGGCGCAGTGCCAATCACAAAATCCGATAACCCACGACTGTGGCGCATCGTTGAGAACTTGGCAATCACCGAGGGCATGCCAATGCCAAAGGTTTACATCATCACCGATGATGCGCCGAACGCATTTGCCACCGGTCGCGACCCAAAGCACGCGGTGGTTGCCGCAACAACTGGTTTGCTTGCGATCATGAACGATAAAGAGCTTGAGGGCGTTATGGCTCACGAGCTTGGTCACGTGAAGAATTACGACATTCGCGTTTCAACAATCGTGTTTGGTCTAGTCAGTGCGGTTGGTGTGCTGGCCGACTTTGCAATCCGCATGGCCTTTTTCTCAGGTGGCGGCCGCCGAGACTCAAACGACAATGGCTTTGGTGCCGCGATGATTCTTATCGGTGTTGTGGCGACAATTATTTCTTGGCTGCTTGGTCCGATTGTGGCCGCGGCCGTTTCGCGACAGCGCGAGTACCTGGCCGATGCAACCGGCGCACACACCACCCGATACCCAGAGGGTCTGGCCAGTGCACTCGAAAAGCTGGGGCAATACGGAAAGCCAATGCGCCGTGCCAGCTCGTCTATGGCGCACATGTACATCAACGATCCGGTGAAGCCTGGCCTGACCGAGCGTCTGTTCTCAACCCACCCACCGATTCCGCAGCGAATTGCTCGTCTGCGCGCAATCGGCAGCAAGTTCTAAAGGCCTGAGCCACGTCAACAAACTAGACTTACTAGAAGTCCTGAATCTAGTGAGGTACCAATGTCTGCCAAAGTTACTCAGCCAACTCTTGCCGAGTTTGAACTCGCGCACCAGAACGTGCTGAAGGTTGCCATTGAGACTCCAATTCTGAAGAGCAACTACCTCACCAAATTAACCGGCAACGATGTGTTCCTGAAGTGCGAAAACCTGCAGCGAACCGGCGCCTACAAACTTCGCGGTGCCTACAACCGCATGAGCAAACTAACTCCGGCCGAGCGCAAAAAGGGTGTCGTTGCTGCAAGCGCTGGAAACCACGCTCAAGGTGTTGCGCTGGCCGCCCGCAAACTTGGCATCAAGGCAACCATTTTTATGCCGATTGGCGCATCGCTGCCTAAGCTTCAGGCCACTGAGAACTACGGTGCCGAGGTTGTACTTACCGGCGCGGTATTTGCCGAAACCCTAAAGGCCGCTCAGGAGTACTCGGCCAAGAAGGGCGCAATCTTCATTCCACCTTTTGATCACCTAGATGTGATTGCCGGACAGGGAACGGTTGGCCTAGAGATCCTTGAACAACTTGAAGATGTTGACAACATTCTGGTTGCTATTGGCGGTGGCGGTTTGGCCGCCGGTGTAGCAACGGTTGCAAAGTTGAAGGCTGCCTCAATGGGGCGCAAGATCAAGGTGATTGGTGTGCAGGCAAAGAATGCCTCGCCATACGTTCAGTCGCTCAAGCTTGGTCGCCCAATCGAGCAGCAGATCACTCGCACAATTGCCGACGGTATTGCAGTTAGTAAGCCGGGTGCGATTCCGTTTGCATTGATCAAGAAGAACATCGATAAGGTCGTGACCGTAAGCGACGACGAAATTGCCAAGGCAATCGTAGTTTTGCTTGAGCGTTCCAAGATGGTGGTTGAACCTGCCGGTGCAGTTGGTGTTGCAGCGATCATGTCTGGCGCTGTGAAGCTCAAGGGTAGAACCGTCGTGATTCTTTCTGGCGGAAATATTGATCCGTTGCTATTGCAAAAAGTTGTTGGTCACGGTTTGGCTGCTGCTGAGCGATACACATCAATTTCAGTGATGCTTCCAGATCGCCCAGGTATGTTGGTGAAGACTGCAGAGGCAATTGCGTCTGCACACGGAAACGTGGTTGAGGTGCTGCACACGCGTCACGGCAAGGGTCTTGAGATTTCTGAGGTGGAACTAAAGATGTCTGTAGAGACCACCGGTCACGAACATCGCCAGCGAGTTTTGAAGGCGTTGCAAGATGCCGGCCTCAAAGCGCGCATTGACGAAGAGTAGTTTGTCGAAGAGTAAAGACTTAAAGAAAATCCCCCGGAACAAATCCGGGGGATTTTCTTAGCCTAAGAAGTTTTTAACTTCTAAAATCTTGATCTCGCGTTCCTTGCCGTTTGGTGCAAAGAATGAAACGGTGTCGCCAACCTTGGCTCCAAGGATAGCGGTACCTATCGGTGAGTCAGGGCTGTAAACCTCAACGTCGCTGCCTTCGGCAATCTCGGCGCTGCCCAACAAAAATTCCATCTCGCTGCCGTTCATGGTCAGCTTGATAACCGTGCCTTGCTCAACCACACCGTTTGATTCGCGAGCCTCTCCAACCACGGCGTTTGCCAAAATGTTTTCGAGTCGCGCTGCACGAGCCTCAATCTTGCCCTGCTCTTCTTTGGCCGCGTGGTATCCGCCGTTTTCCTTGAGGTCGCCTTCTTCGCGAGCCTCTTGAATCTTCTTGGCGATATCTTGGCGGGCAACAGTCAATAAGTACTCCAGCTCGCTTGCGAGTCGGTCGTAGGCCTCTTGAGTGAGCCAGGTTGCTTCGTGGGTTTCAGACATAATCCCTCTAGTTTATTTGAGCCAGCATTTATCAACCAGCCCGGTGACGCCCAGTTCGGTCGTATTCACGAAGGTTTCGTATTGCCCAGATGCCGGAACTGCGACCTCTTTGTAGCCCACTACGGCAAATCCTTGATTCAAGACCTGGATTGCGCATTTCGCGGCTCCAGCGGGGCTCTGAACGCTAAATTTCACCGATGTTTGGCCCTCGCTCAGTACCTGGTAGCCCAAAACCTGGTGTTTGATTTCGTTGACTCCACTAACGGTGACCCAAATTGCCCAGCCAAGGAATACAGCGACTAACACCGATGCCACTGCGATGATGCGCTGGCGGGTTACCTTGCTGCTGGTGGCGGTTTTGCCATAGCGCGAGGCGAGAAGGTCAGATTCGGTGCTCATTACCTTTAAGGCTACATACTTAAGCCATGCAAACTTTGATTTCAGCAATTCTGGCTGCATCGCCAAGCCCATCACCATCAACCGATCCGGCCAATACTTTTTACAGCCCGGGGACTATCGGGTTTATTGCAACTTTTGGAATGGCACTGGGCGCCACTTTGCTGATTTTTGATCTAGTTCGCCGCGTGCGCCGAGTTCGCTACCGCGCCGAAATTCAGGAAAAGCTAGACGCCGAAGCTGCCGGCAGCGGGGCTAAGCGCAATAAGTAGTGCCGCGGTCCAGTGGCACATAAATGCCAGGACCGTAAACGAGTGGAAGATCTCGTGGAAACCAAAGACTCCGGGCACCGGATTCGGATTCTTTAGCGCGTAGACCACAGCACCAAGGGTGTAACAGAGGCCACCAACCAAAATAAGAATCATCATTGGGGCATTGGCGTTCATGAAATCTACAACGAAAACGAATGCGCCCCAACCCATGGCGATGTAGATCGGCACATAGAGCCAACGAGGTGCGTGAATCCAAAAGACTCGGAATCCAATTCCCAGAATCGCTGTTCCCCAAATAATTGACATCAGTAGCAGGGCTTTTTCTTGGGGGAGCGCCAACCAGGTGATTGGCGTGTA
>CANGJO010000037.1 GCA_947454285.1 Microbacteriaceae bacterium
GCAAAGTAAGCCTCTGGTGATTCCGAGTGGTGTTCAACGGCACCAATGCCGCCACCAAATGGAACACGAATCACAACTGGCATGCTCAAGAAACCTTCAGAGCGGTTTTGAATTTTTGCAAGCTGAGTTGTGATCTGGTTGAACGCAGGAAAAATAAAACCTTCAAACTGAATTTCTGCAACTGAGCTGTAGCCGCGCATCGCCAAACCAATTGCGGTTCCTACGATTCCGGCTTCTGCAATTGGCGAGTTGAAAATTCTGGTTGGACCAAATTCATCCAAGATTCCCTCGGTCACGCGGAACACGCCACCAAGTTGTGCAACGTCTTGACCAAAAACCAAAACCTTGTCGTTGTCGGCCATCGCTCGGCGAAGGCCAGCGTTAATCGCTTTAGCGATTGACATCTCAACAGTGTTGCTCATTACGCGGCACCCCCTTCATTAGAAGCGGTACCAAACGAAGCTTCGTAACCCTCAAGCCAAGCAAGCTGTTCTTCAATCAGCGGGTGTGCCTCTGAGTAAACGTGCTTAAACATGTTTTCAATTGGTGGGTTCTGCAGTGCAAAAGTTTCGCTACGTACATAAGCAGAAAGTTCTTCACCGGCTGCTTCACACTCGTCAAAGAAGTCTTGGCCAATTCCCTGGCGACGCAAGAATTTTTCTAGGCGCGCAAGTGGATCGCGTGCCTTCCAATATTCTTCTTCTTCTTTGCTGCGGTACTTGGTTGGATCATCAGAAGAAGTGTGTGCACCCATGCGATAGGTGAGTGCTTCAATCAAACTTGGTCCGGCACCTTCGCGTGCATCATCCATAGACTTCTTTGTTACTGCGTAAGAAGCAAGAACGTCGTTACCGTCGATGCGAATTCCAGGAACACCAAAACCTGCACCACGCTGAAATAGCGGAACAGTTGTTTGCGTTGCTACCGGCGAAGAAATTGCGTACTGATTGTTCTGAACAAAATACACAATAGGTGCGTTATTGGTTGCCGCAAATAGGAATGACTCCGATGCTTCACCCTCGGCAGTTGCACCATCACCAATGTAGGTAATTACTGCAAGATCGTCTTCAAGATTTCCGTTGCCAACTTTGCCGTCAAACTTAACGCCCATCGCGTAACCAACTGCGTGCAATGTTTGAGTAGCAAGCACGATTGCATAAAGGTGGAAGCGAGTCTCATCGGGGTTCCAACCACCGTGATTAACACCTCGAAGCATTTTGAGAATGCTCATCAGGTCAATGCCGTGAGTGATTGCTACACCGTGTTCGCGGTAGCTTGGGAAGATGTGGTCGTTGTGGCCAACTGCGTAGCCCGAGCCAATCTGGGCAGCCTCTTGACCAATCGCCGGAATCCAAAGTCCCAGCTGACCCTGGCGCTGAAGCGCGGTGGCCTCGTAATCGAAGCGGCGCATGCGAGCCATGTCGCGATAGAACTTTAGGAAGTCCTCTTCTTTTAGGGCCTCGATGTATTTGCCATATTCGGCATACTGAGCCGGCACGCCGTAATCACCCTCAGGAGAGAGTAATTGCACCATCGGCACGCGCACATCGTGGGAAGTCATCTAAACCAGATTAGTTGCTTTAAATGGCACAATCTAAATATGGTTCGATTTCTAGTCAGCACTGTGATCAATGCACTTGGCCTCTGGGCAGTAACCCTGTGCATCCCGGCGATCAAGCTCACCCCTTACGGTGGCCATGAGTTGTGGCAGACTATCGGTTCGTTCTTGCTGGTTGGCGCGGTTTTTGGCTTCGTCAACGGCATCATTGCCCCGGTTATCAAGGTTTTGGCCCTGCCGCTCTACATTCTTACCTTTGGCCTAATCTCATTCCTGATCAACGGAGCCCTGCTGCTATTTGTGGCCTGGCTTTCGCAGCTTTGGGGCAATGGCGTATTCACCATTTACGGCTTCAACCAAGAGGGTCTGACCATTCAGTCGCTGGGTTGGGCAATCCTGGGCTCAATCGTGATGAGCATCACGGCGTTCTTCGCTCGCGCGGTCTTCAAGACTCTAAGACTTATCTAATCAACGCGCCGCAGCTCAAAAACCGCAGTTTCACCTACCCCTAAAACACCGATACCCCCGCCCGCCCCAAAAGGCGCCAGCACCTGCTCGCGCACCCGCTTGAGGCCGCTTTCTTGGGATTCATCAGCCAATTCGGCCGTTTTGGCATAATTCGAAATATCGTGGGCCTCCAAAACCGCAGCAACTGGGGTAGAAATTGGTAAAACTCGCTCCACTGTGACCATGTTTTCGACCAGAGGATTGGCTTTTAGCCCCAATTTGGGCACAATGTCATTTTTGTGCTGAATCGCTACCGTGGGCACCTTGATCTGGTCGGCCAGCTGACTTATGGGGGCTCCAAAAGTGACCAACCCCTTTACTCGCTTGTCTTTGAGCGCGATATTGGCGGCAATCAGCCCTCCCTGAGAATGCCCAACCAGCAAGATACTGGCGGTTGCCGTGGCCCCAGCTGCCTTAATGGACTCATCGAGCGCCAGCTGCACCCCGCGTTCGCTGGCCGCCAGGCCCGGACCCTTCATGGCCTGCAGGTTTGAGGTGAAATCTATGGGGTTGCCAAGGCCGATTGGGCTCCAGGTTTGGGTGCCCGGAATGTAGGCCACAAAATTAGTGCCGTATCGCTCAATCACCACCTGGCCTTCACCGGTGATTTGGGCAAGGCGCGTGCCTAGACCGGCCAGCCCGATAGGGGCCGGGCGCCAGAACCGGTCAATCTGGTGGGCCGTGACCCTGTGTTCGCGAAACATGCCAACCTCATTGGCCAGGCCAATCAGGCCGCTGGCAATTATCGGTGCTGAAATCAGGCCAAGGTCGGTGAGCTCTTTGGCAACCAGGGCCTCGCCGTCGAAGTATTCGTTGGCCGCCGAGTCCAGCGCCTGCAGCAGGTAGCGAATGCGATCTTGCACGGCCGGCAGTTCCATGGCCAAGCCAATTCTCTTGAGCGGGCTGGTTAGAAAATCAGTGAGCTCAACTTCGCCGCCAAGGATGTTGCCCACGCTCGCCAGGCCGGCTTGAATTCTTTCGATCTCGGCACGCGTTGCCACGATCGCTGGATCACCGCCATAACTTGTGATTGCCAATCAATGTGCCCACGACGACAATCTGGCCTGAAGGTTTTGCAGTTGGTGGGCGAGTGCCTCGATTGAATTTGCGCAGGCGCTTGCCGCCATTCCATTCCACAAAGTTGGGTTAGGCAAACAAAAGCGCAGCGACACGATTGCTTGATTAATTGCGTGATCGATTGAATCCATGAACCGATAGTCAGACATCTACACGTGTTTATGAACGCAGCGCGGGAATCTGTGGAAAAGTTCGGGCAATATAGATGGGTGAGCAAACTATCAATCCAGCCAATTTCCCCGCTAGACGGTCGCTATCGCGCCGCCGTTTCAGATTTGGGATTCCACCTTTCAGAAGCTGGGCTAAACCGCGCACGCATCGCAGTTGAAATTGAATGGCTGATTCAGTTGGCCAACCGAAACTTGCTAGAGACCAACTCGCCAATCAGCGAAGACAAGCAAGCAGAACTTCGCAATATCATTCGCAACTTCAGCGACGAAGATGTTGCCACTCTTGCCGCAACAGAGGCAACCACCAAGCACGACGTAAAGGCCGTTGAATATTTCATTCGCGGCAAGTTGGATCAGCTTGGTCTTTCAAACTTGGCAGAACTAACTCACTTTGCATGTACTTCTGAAGACATCAACAACTTGTCTTACGCAATCACCGTGCGCGATGCGATCAACGAAGTTTGGTTGCCAAAGGTGCAGATCTTGATTGGAAAGTTGCGCGAACTTTCTGCAAAGTACGCTGGCGATGCAATGTTGTCACACACTCACGGTCAGCCGGCAACTCCGTCGACAATGGGTAAAGAGCTTGCAGTTTTCATTCACCGTCTTGAGCGTCAGATTCGCCGCATCCAGAACGCGGACTACCTTGGCAAGTTCAGCGGCGCAACCGGAACTTTCAGCGCGCACGTTGTGGCCGCACCAAACGTTGACTGGTTGAAGGAATCGGAAGATTTCGTTCGTCACCTTGGCCTTACCTGGAACCCGTTGACCACTCAGATTGAATCGCACGACTGGCAGGCAGAGCTTTACTCTGCGGTAGCACTCTTCAACCGCATCCTGCACAATCTATGCACCGATATTTGGTCATACATTTCTATGGGTTACTTCAAGCAGATTCCTGTTGCTGGTGCCACCGGTTCATCAACCATGCCGCACAAGATCAACCCAATCCGTTTTGAAAATGCAGAATCAAACTTGGAACTTTCAAACGCAATTCTTGATTCGCTTGCAGCAACATTGGTCACCTCTCGTTTGCAGCGTGACCTCACCGATTCATCTTCACAGCGCAACATTGGTCTAGGTCTTGGACACTCGGTTCTTGCAATAGACAACGTGACCCGCGGCCTACACGAAATCGATTTGTCAAAGGTTGCACTTGATGCAGACCTAAGTGACAACTGGGAGATCCTGGGCGAGGCAATCCAAACCGTGATTCGCGCCGAGGTTGCTGCCGGTCGTTCAAACATCTCAGACCCATACGCGCTGCTAAAGGAACTAACCCGCGGCAAGCGTTTGAGTGGCGAAGACATGATCACTTTCGTGAACGGTCTAGAGATTGGCCAAGAGGCAAAGGATCGTTTGCTGCAGCTAAAGCCACACGCTTATACCGGCCTTGCCGAGCAACTGGCCAAGCGCATCCAGAAACAGTAGAGCTTAAAAGAAAAAGCCCCGGCCGTTGGCTGGGGCTTTTTGCTTAAGTCTTGTGTTCGCAGGGACTACTTAAGGCGCGGCTTGTTTGGGTCTGCGTCATCTTCTTTGACGCTTAGTGCCAAGGTGGCGATGCTAACCAGCGAAACGATGAATGTGATGCCAAACCAAATCGCTGTGCGCTCAAATGCGCCCTCGGCCTGCGCGGTTCCGCCGGTTCCAAAGAACACCAACACCGATACAAATGCGGACGCCACGAATGACAGGGTCAGGTAGCTGCGAATGCTGCGTGCTTCAAATTTTTTCTTTGGAGTGTTTGCCATGAGTACAGCCTAAGCCTTTGCCTGCGGCGAAGCCGCCGCGATACCAAGGTGCACAGCGGTAAAGATTAGCGATGCATCAAGCAGACCAACGTGCCAAACGGTGTCCATTGGAATAAAGATGATTGCGAGCGCGGGAAATAAGAACAGCACCGCGGTGGTCATGTTGTCTTTGTAAATCTTCGGAAACTTTTGGTGAGCAATCGCAACGGCAAGAACTGCAATACCGCCGGGAATCAACCAACCGTTGATGATGATCAAGCCAGAGAAATTACCAGCGCTGAGGCCATTCGAGTGGTCGATTAGATGTTCGGTGCACATAAAGATGTAGGCCGCAAAGAAAAGCAAAATGATCCCGTTAGAAATGTAGGCGCGCTTTTTCTTCTGAATAAGTGCAGTCACAATGTGTGACACCGCCCAAATCGAAGAAACTACCAGCAGTGCCCAAGTTGCAATTAAGTAAGGACCAATTTCATCACGCTGCGGTTGCAAAAAGGTGATGATGATTGCGCCGCAAAGTGCAGCAAAAGATTGAATCGCTTGAACGATGCGCATTACGCCTTCATGTTCATGAAGCGTGAGTACTGACCCTGGAACGCAACCACGATAGTTCCGGTAGGTCCGTTACGTTGCTTGGCAAGAATTAGATCTGCTTCGGCTGCCCGTGGGTGATCTTTTTCGTACTGAGCTTCACGGTGCAAAAGAATTACTACGTCGGCGTCTTGCTCAAGAGATCCAGATTCACGAAGCTGCGAAATTTCTGGTTTCTTGTCTTTGGTCTGTTCCGAGTTACGGTTCAGCTGTGAGATTGCAATTACCGGAACGTTTAGTTCCTTTGCCAAAAGTTTTAGCGCACGCGAGAATTCAGAAACTTCTTGCTGACGTGATTCAACTTTTTTACCCGATGTCATCAGCTGCAAGTAGTCGATCACAATCATCTTTAGATCAACGCGTGACATTAGGCGACGAGCCTTTGCACGAATCTCAACCAGTGTCATGTTTGGTGAGTCGTCAATGAACAACGGTGCATCGTTGATCTGACCGCGAACCGCTGCAAGACGAGTCCAGTCGGCGTCACCAATTGCACCCTTGCGCAGGTTCTGCAAAGGAATTTGTGCTTCGGCAGAAAGCATGCGCATCGCGATTTCGGCGCGGCCCATTTCAAGTGAGAAGAAAACAGTTGCGCGATTGTTTTTAATCGCAGCGTTGCGAGCAAAGTCCAAAGCAAGAGTTGACTTACCAACCGCAGGACGGGCCGCAAGAATTACAAACTGACCACCGTGCAAACCGTGGGTCATTTCATCAAGCTCAGCAAAACCGGTTGGCACACCGGTCATCTCGCCCCCGCGAGATTGCGCGCGTTCAATTTCTGAAATCGCTGCCTCTAGTGAGGTGTTCAAGTCAACGATGTCTTCTTTAGTTGCCCCGCGCATTACGCCGTAAACATCGTTCTGCGCTTGGTTAACTAGGTCTTCAACTTCACCCTCGTTGGCATAGCCAAGCTGAGCAATTTTGGTACCTACTTCTACCAGGCGGCGAAGGGTTGCTTTCTCTGCAACGATCTGCGCGTAGAACGCAGCGTTAGCCGCGGTAGGAACAATTGAAGTAAGGGTGTGTAGGTAGTCGGCGCCGCCGGCCTTGACCAGGTTTCCCGACTTGGTTAGTTCATCGGTGACGGTAATAACGTCAGTTGGTTCACCCTTTGCAAACAGGGTAAGGATTGCGTCAAAAATGGTCTCGTGCTTTGGCGCGTAGAAGTCGGCACCGCGAACTGCCTCTTGAACCTCGGCAACCGCCTCAGCAGATAGCAACATGCCACCAAGTGCGCTTTGCTCAGCCAACATATCGTTAGGCAGCATGCGCTCGTTTCCGCGGCTTGGATCAACCGGAGGAACAGCTAAAAGTGACATTTAAACCCAATCTTTTGGTCCTTTTTCAGACCGATACTTGTCTAGCATCCACTACTGACACGCATTCAGAAAACCGGGGTGTGAATAGAAATGTGGATAACTGTGCGGACACGCCGTTCAATATGTGCATAAGTTGTGGATAACCCTGTGGGAAATATGTGGAAACTGCCCTAAACCCCAGTAACCATAAGGGATTAACGCTGGGGATAAAAGTATTCAGGAAACCCTAAACCTAACCCTCAAGGTTGTGCATAACTCGCCCAAAGCCACTACTTATACACAGGTTGCGGCGTGTTATCCACAGGTAAAGTAAAAGGCCTCCCCGAAGGGAGGCCTTTCAACGTGAAACTTTTTACTTCTTGCCGCTTACCTGAAGGGTGATGGTAGCAACGGTGTCGCCGTGTAGACGAACGGTTGCTAGGTGCTCACCGGTGGTGCGGATTGGGTTTACGAAAGCAATCTTGCGCTTGTCGATTTCACCAAGACCAGCCGCTGCAACTGCTGCTGCAACATCTGCGGTCTTTACTGAACCGAACAAACGACCACCAACGCCAGCCTTAGCAGTCAGACGAACTGACTTTGCCTCAAGAGCTGCCTTAAGAGTGTTTGCTTCTTCAACAGTTGCTAGTGCACGAGTAGCGCGAGCAGCCTTGATTGAATCAACCTGCTTCTCACCACCCTTTGTCCATAGAACTGCAAAGCCACGAGGTAGTAGGTAGTTACGAGCGAACCCGTTCTTAACCTCAACTACATCGCCAGCTGAACCAAGGCCTGAAACCTCGTTAGTAAGAATGATCTTTGACATGGGGTTTCTCCTTAACGGCCAGCGCCTGCGTATGGCATAAGAGCCATCTCGCGAGCGTTCTTGATAGCACGTGAAATTAGGCGCTGCTCCTGAACAGAAACACCGGTGATGCGACGAGCGCGGATCTTGCCGCGGTCAGAAACGAACTTGCGAAGAGTTGCAATGTCCTTGTAGTCGATGATGCCGACCTTCTGGAACTTTGCTGGTGCTTCCTTTGCAAACTTCGATGCACGCTTTGGTGCATCACGCTTTGCAGCGTTACGTGGATCACTCTTTGATAGAGCCATTTGTTTTTCTCCTAAAGAAAATTATTTAAAGATTTAGAAAGGGGTGTCGTCGCCAGTTGAGTTGACGCCAGGGTTTGCCCATGCATCATCAGCGGCAGGCTTTACAGCTGCAGCCTTTGGTGCATCGCCCCATGGATCGCCAGCAACAGCTGAACCAGAACCGGCGCCAGCGCCAGCTTCACGAGCACGACGAGTAACCGCAGCAGTTGCATAACGCAATGATGGGCCGATCTCATCGATGTCTAGCTCAAGTGAAGCGCGTGCTTCGCCTTGTGCTGACTGGTAAGCAGACGGTGCCTTAAGGCGACCAGTAACAACTACGCGTGAACCCTTGGTTAGAGACTGAGCAACATTCTCAGCTACCTCGCGCCATGCGGTGCAACGAACCCAAACGGTTTCGCCGTCTTCCCATGCGTTGGTTGTGCGGTTGAAAGTGCGAGGTGTTGAACCAACACGAACACTTACAACAGCAATTCCACCCTGGGTGTAACGCAGTTCTGGATCGTCGGCAAGATTGCCAACGATTGTGACGTTAACTTCGCCAGCCATTTGTAATTACTCGCTCTTTCGAGGAGCTGACTTACGTGGACCCTTGCGAGGTGAGTCTTCAGACTTTGAGAAGTCAGGAACTTCAACAGGAACAATCTTTACGATTGCCTCTTCTGCGCGAAGAACCTTGGTACGCAAAACTGCTTCAGAAATCTTTAGCTGAC
>CANGJO010000038.1 GCA_947454285.1 Microbacteriaceae bacterium
GCGAATCGCAACCGGTCAGAGCTTTGACGACAAGGGTAAATTAACCGCCGACGTAATTTTGTTGGACCAGAAGCAAGCAGACGCGCTCGCCGAAGCCACTCGTTCGGGCATGGCCAATATCGAAGTTGTTTCGGTGGAGTCAAAGCCAAGCACTCGTCGTCCGGCTGCGCCGTTTACAACTTCTACTTTGCAGCAAGAGGCATCACGTAAGTTGCGCATGTCTGCCAAGCAGACCATGGACACCGCGCAGGGTTTGTACCAAGAGGGTCACATTACTTATATGCGTACTGACTCTCCAACGCTTTCAACGCAGGCCATTAACGCCGCGCGTGAACAGGCTAAAGAAATGTTTGGCGCCGAGATGGTTCCAGATGCACCACGCATCTACCAGGGCAAGTCAAAGAATGCGCAAGAGGCGCACGAGGCTATTCGTCCGGCTGGTGAAAAGTTTGTGCACCCATCGGAGTTGTCTCGCGTACTTAGTGGTCGCGCATACGATCTTTACGATTTGATCTGGAAGCGCACCGTTGCATCGCAGATGATGGACGCAAAGGTTTCAACCACCACCGCAAAGATTCAGGTGAGCCCGCTCGCCGATGGCACCGTTGCTGAATTCACCGCATCGGGAACCGTGGTTACCTTCCGTGGCTTCATGGCAGCTTACGAAGAAAGCACCGATGAGCCTCGTGAAGAAGAGACTGAAGAAAAAGAGTCAAAACTTCCTAACTTGAGTGTTGGTCAAAAGCTCAAGGCAATCGATGTGGTTGCCAAGGATCACCAGACTTCACCGCCACCGCGCTACACAGAGGCATCGTTGGTTAAGGCGCTTGAAGAAGACGGCATTGGCCGACCTTCTACTTACGCGGCAATCCTGTCAACAATTATCAACAAGGGTTACGTGACCAAGCGTGGCCAGGCGCTAGTGCCGGCCTGGATTGCCTTCACTATTACTCGCTTCCTTGAAGAGAACTTTGGCAACCTGGTTGACTACGCGTTCACCGCTCAGATGGAAGAAGACCTAGACAAGATTGCTGCCGGCGAGCTTGACCGAAGCACCTGGTTGAAGAAGTTCTACTTTGGTGACGACGGCAAGGTTGCTGGTTTGAAGCCAACAGTTGAAAACCTTGGCGACAGCGATCCACGCGCAATTAACTCAATTGAGATTAAAGAAGGCGTAACTCTTCGCACCGGTAAGTACGGTCCATACATTGAAATCTTTGGCGAACCAACTGCCGAGGGTCACGATGAAAACGGTCGTCGCATCGTAAACATTCCTGAGGGACTTGCACCGGATGAACTAACACCGGACAAGGCGCAGGAACTTATCGATGCACCAATCATCACCGACCGCGTAATGGGTGTTGACCCAGCAACCGGCTTTGACATTTTGTTCAAGGATGGTCGCTACGGTCCTTACGTGATGCTTGATGACGAGCACGCACCAAAGCCAAAGACTGCATCGCTATTTAAGAGCATGAGCCCAGAGACATTCACTCTTGAAGAAGCAATCAAGTTGCTTTCGTTGCCACGCATCATTGGTAAAGATCCAGAAACTGAGATCGACATCACTGCGCAAAACGGAAAGTTTGGCCCATACATGTTGAAGGGCAAGGAATCGCGTTCGCTGCAAACAGAAGATCAAATTTTTGATCTTGATCTTGCCGGTGCGCTTGAGATTTTTGCTCAGCCTAAGTACGGAGGTCGTCGTACCGCGGCAACTCCGCTGAAGGAATTCGGCGAGGATCCAGCATCGGGGTTGGCAGTTGTTGCTAAGTCTGGTCAGTTTGGTCTTTACGTGACCGACGGCGCGGTTAATGCAACTGTGCCTAAGGACGAGAACCTTGAAGAGATGACGCCAGATACCGCGTTTGAGCTTTTGGCAATCCGTCGCGAGAAGCTTGGTCTTGAACCGGGCGAGGCACCGGCCAAGGCGGGTAAGCCAAAGAAGAAGATTGCGAGCACCACCAAGGTTGTTAAAGCCGGAACCAGAAAGAAAAAATAATGTCTGGTTTGTTCATCTCGTTTGAAGGAATTGATGGGGTTGGCAAGTCAACTCAAATTGATTTGCTGATCAAGCACCTTGATGAACTTGGTCGCGCACACATTCGCACCCTTGAACCTGGCGGCACCGATCTTGGTGTTGAGATTCGTCACCTGCTACTGCACCGCAAAGGTGAGGTGGCACCGCGTGCCGAGGCACTCCTTTACGCGGCTGATCGCGCGCATCACGTGGCCACCAAGGTTCGCCCAGCTCTACACGCTGGTACCGATGTGATCATCGATCGCTACCTGGATTCATCGGTTGCTTATCAGGGTGCTGGTCGCGAGCTTGATGCCACCCAGATTCGTGACTTGTCACTGTTTGCCGTGCAGGGGCTGTTGCCGCACTTGACGATCCTGTTAGACCTTGAGGCCTCGGCCGCGCTGGCCCGCCGAAGCAAGACCGGCGAAGAACCAGATCGCTTAGAGCGCGAAAAGACCGAATTCTTTGAGGCCGTTCGCCAGGGCTACCTTGCTTTGGCGGCTGCCGAACCAAACCGATTCTTCATAGTTGACGCTCGCCAGAGCGTTGACGAGATGGCGGCCTTGATTCGCGCCCGCGTTGATGCGTTGATCGCCCAGCAGTAAGAATTAGTTCATGACAAACGCAGTTGCATCGCCGGTATGGGCAGAGTTGCTTGGGCAACCAGAAGCAATTGCGCAGCTAGAAATCGCAATCCGTGGCAAGGCCGATGGCGTTTATCACGCCTGGTTGATAACCGGCCCGCCGGGATCTGGTCGCTCGAACATGGCGCACGCATTTGCAGCCGCCTTGCTATGCGAAAAAGACGGCTGCGGTGAATGTAAGAGTTGCCTGATGGCGGCCGCCGGTTCACACCCCGATATTTCCACCCTGGCCACCGAGCGCGTGCAGATCTCAATCGATGAAGTGCGTGAGCTGGTTGCCAGTTCACAATTCGGTGCATCACTCGGCAAGTACCGCATCATGATCATCGAAGATGCAGACCGCATGCAAGAGCGCTCATCGAATGTTTTGCTGAAGGCACTAGAAGAACCACCGGCCGGAACTATCTGGTTGCTGTGTGCACCGTCAGAGGCAGATATGCTGCCAACCATTCGCTCTCGCGTTCGTCGCGTTGGTTTGAAGGTTCCGGCGGTTGAAGAAGTTGCTCGCATTCTGATTGAGCGCGATGGGATCGACAGCAAGTTGGCGCACCAGGTTGCCGCCGAGGCACAGAGCCACATCGGCATGGCTCGCAGATTGGCAACCAGCTCAGAGGCGCGCAGTCGTCGTCGCGAAACTTTGATGGCGGCGTTGGCAATTAGCGGTGTTACCTCTGCAGTAAATACCGCAGAGCGCTGGTTAGACATTGCCAAGAAAGACGCCGAGGCACTTACCAACGAACGCGACGAAGAAGAAAAAACCGCGATGATGCGTTCGCTGGGTTTGCAGCCTGGCGATGCAATTCCGGCGAATCTAAAGTCTGATCTTCGCGCCCTTGAAGAAGGTCAAAAGCGTCGTGCCACCAGAAGCGTGCGCGATGGACTAGACCGAATCTTGGTTGACCTGCTTTCGCTTTATCGCGATGTGCTGACTCTGCAGATTTCGGCGAATGTATCGTTGGTTAATGAAGACCTTCGCGGCGGCATCACTGAAGTCGCCGGTCTAAGCACTGCGGCAGAAACAATTCACAAGCTCGAGGCAATTGCCGAGGCCCGCATTCGCATTGATTCAAACGTGCGCGACCTAATGGTGTTGGAGTCCCTAGCCGTTCAACTACGCAGAAAGACCAACTAGTTGTCTCGGCTGAAGGAAGTTGCGGTTGTTGCCCTGGCAGCAACCCTTTTGCTTTCTGCCTGTAGCGCACCGGCAAGCAAGTCGGCAGCCGGCGGACCTCAGCCAAGTGCCGACGCCCAGGTGCCAATGGAATTAGCGGCTTACTACGAACAGAAAATTGCCTGGACTAGCTGCGGGGGAGAGCACAGTTATTGCGGCACGGTTGAGGTTCCTGCCGATTGGTCTGCACCGGCCGGTGACAAACTAAAAATCGCACTGGCCTATCACCAGGCAGATTTGGCAAAGCCGCTGGGCTCTGTGATTTTCAATCCTGGTGGCCCAGGTGTCTCCGGGGTTAGCTGGATCAAGGATTCAATCGATCAGATCGGCACCGCCGAACTTCGCAAGAATTTCAACATCGTAGGTTTTGATCCACGCGGTATTGGCCTTAGCGAACCAAGAATTAAATGCTTCAATGCCAAAGACACCGATGAACTGCTCTACGGAGATTCCGGTTACGAAATCGCAACTGCGGCAGACATTGCTTACACCACCGCCAAGATGAAAAAGTTTGCCGATACTTGTGCAAAAAATACCGGACCAAATCTTGCCTTCGTTGACACGATTTCTGTAGCCAAAGATTTGGATTTAATCCGCGCGGTTTTCGGAAGCCAAAAGATTGATTACCTAGGCTTTAGCTACGGAACTTATATCGGTGCGGTTTATGCGCAGTTGTTCACCGATCGCGTTGGTCACATGGTGCTGGATGGCGCGGTTGACCCAACTCAGAATGCCGATCAGCAAAATCTGTCTCAGTTGCGTGGCTTTGATAAGGCGCTCAAAAACTTTCTTGCCGATTGTCTAGATAGTCAGGACTGTCCGTTTCACGGCAGCACCGCGCAGGCACAAGAGCGAATCAAAAAGTTGCTTTCCGATATCGAGAAGAAGCCTCTCAAGTCTGACTCTGGACGCGAGGTTACTGTTTGGACTGCGCTCACCGGAATCGTGATGCCTCTGTATGGCAAAGACTGGTGGCCAACCTTGAGTCAGGCATTTGCAGAGGCGCTGCACGGTGACGGTACTACTTTGCTTTCGCTAGCCGACACCTATAATGATCGCAACGAAGATGGCACCTACGCAACTAACACACTTGAGGCAAACATTGCGGTGTCTTGTTTGGATTCGCGCGCACCAAGTGACGCCGCATCAATGGCGGCGAGTAATCAGCGCATGCTGGCGGCTAGTTCAATCTTTGGCAAGTACTGGCAGGACGGCGCATTGAGTTGTGCCAACTGGCCGTATCCGGCAGTTAGGGAATTGAAAGATTTCTCGGCCAAGGGTTCAACACCGATATTGGTCGTTGGTACTACCGGTGATCCGGCAACGCCATACGAGCAAGCAGTTGCGCTGGCTAATCGGGTTTTGACTAATGCCAGGTTGATCACATTCAACGGCGAAGGTCACACTGCCTATAGCCAGCAAAACTCATGTGTTAACAAAGCGGTAGATGCGTACTTCATTGAAAATGTGGTGCCAACCGAAGACCCCAACTGCGGCTAAATAAATTTGCAATAACGAAATGGTTACATCGGGAATTTTCCTAATTAGAGAAAAGTTCTATGGCTAGGCTCGGGAACAAGAGCGCGCAAGCGCCCCGAACCTGGCAATGATGCCAGCGTTCTGAAACTAGAACATTGGAGTTCGATGAGTTCGAAGAACGAAAAGGTTTGGTCTGATACACAGGCCAGTCCTGAATTCCAAGATTTGCGAAAGAAGTTTAGGGGCTTTGCTTTTCCTCTAACCGTTGCATTCTTGGTTTGGTATTTCCTTTATGTCATCCTCACCGCATTCGCGCGTGAATGGATCAGCACTCCGGTTATAGGCAACATCAACATTGCCTTCGTGCTTGGACTGCTTCAGTTCGCATCAACATTTATCATCATGTGGCTTTACGAGCGCCACTCATCTCACTCGCTTGACGGTCCTTCGGATGCGCTGCGCGACAAGGTAGATAAGGAGCTGGCCAAGTGAGTTCATCATTATTGAGCAGCATTCTCTTTGTTGTCTTCGTAGCCTTCACCTTGGTTCTTGTGGTGCGAGCTGGTCGTTCAAACAAGCAGTCCTCTGACTTCTACGACGGCGGTGGCGGCTTCTCTGGTTTCCAGAACGGTCTTGCCATTGCAGGTGACTACATGTCGGCAGCTTCGTTCCTGGGTATCGCGGGAACCATCGCGCTATTTGGTTACGACGGCTTCCTTTACTCAATCGGATTCCTAGTTGCTTGGTTGGTGGCATTGCTGCTTATTGCTGAGCCACTGCGTAACACCGGTCGTTTCACTATGGGTGACGTGTTGTCATTCCGCATGCGACAGATTCCTGTTCGTGGTGCGGCTGCAACTTCAACCATGGTTGTTTCAATTTTCTACCTGATGGCCCAAATGGTTGGTGCTGGAGCTTTGGTTTCACTTTTGCTAGGTGTGACCGATCCAAATGCCAAGACTTGGATTATCGGTGGTGTTGGAATCTTGATGATCATCTACGTAACCGTGGGTGGTATGAAGGGCACAACCTACGTTCAAATCGTGAAGGCATTCTTGCTGATGATTGGTGCGATCTTGATGACCGTGATGGTGCTTTGGCACTTTGGCTTCAACATCTCTGATCTGCTTGGTGCTGCTCGCGATGCATCGGGTAAGGGTGAGGCATTCCTTCAGCCGGGCTTGAAGTTTGGTAAAGAAATTCACGTCAACCCAATCGACCCAACCTCGGCAATTGACGCCGGTAAGACCCTAATCAGCAAGTTGGACTTGATTTCGCTAGGTATGGCACTTGTGCTTGGTACCGCGGGTCTGCCACACATTCTGATTCGTTTCTACACCGTGCCAACCGCTAAGGCTGCACGTAAGTCAGTGAACTGGGCGATCGGAAACATTGGTGTGTTCTACCTAATGACAATTGCACTTGGATTTGGTGCAGCTGCATTGGTGAGCAGGGCAACCCTGTTCCGTGGCTTCAAGGTTGATGCTGCGGGCTGTTTGATTGATGCAAAGAACGTTGCAATCGTTGATGGCTCTAACGCGTGTACCACCATGGACCACATCAAGGACATGGCGCCTGCAGCGAAGGCGCTAATTGTTCCGGTTGACCCATCGGGCAACGTGGCGGCTCCACAGTTGGCACAGTTCCTTGGTGGCGGTGAAGGCACCACCGGTGGTGCAGTAATGCTTGCCATTATTGGTGCGATTGCCTTCGCAACAATCCTTGCTGTGGTTGCTGGTCTTACCTTGGCCAGCTCTTCATCATTCGCACACGACTTGTACGCAAACGTAATCAAGAAGGGAACTGCAACCGCCAAAGAAGAAGTACGCGTTGCCAAGATCTCTGCTGTGGTTATTGGTGCAATTGCCATTGTGCTTGCGATTGGAGCTCAGGGTCTGAACGTGGCCTTCCTAGTAGCAATTGCCTTTGCGATTGCGGCTTCTGGAAACCTACCGGCAGTTCTGTATTCACTGTTCTGGAAGAACTTCAACACCCGTGGTGCCGTTTGGGCAATCTACGGTGGTTTGTTGTCAGCACTCGTGCTGCTGATCTTCTCTCCGAACGTGACAGGTCTGCCAACCAGCCTGATTCCATTTGTGGAAGGCGGAGTTCGCTTCGACTACTTCCCACTGGCTAACCCAGGTCTAGTTTCAATTCCGCTTGGCTTCTTCTTTGGCTGGCTTGGAACTGTGACATCAAGCGAACGCAACCTAGCTAAGTACGCAGAGCTAGAAGTTCGTTCTCTTACTGGTGCGGCAATCGGTAAGGCTGTTCAGCACTAAGTTGTCTCAAAAAGAAAACCCCCGGTTATGCGCCGGGGGTTTTCTGTTGACTAGGTTTTAGCGTACCAGGGCAATAAAAAGTGCCACAAAAATTCCCACGAAGATAGCTGGGGTTAGGTACTTCACCACGTGCATCCATGGTGCAGTCGTGATGATTGATTTTGCCAGCGCAGATTTGGACTTTAGTTTGGCGATGTCTTTTGCAACGGCCTGAGCCTCATTGGCCGCAGTGAATTCGGCAAGAGCGCCAAGTATTCCAGACGCCAGCAAGATGCCAATCACTGCCCATGTTGTCATTTGACCGGCTGCTCTAACTTGATCAACGAGTCCGGCGGTTGTGATCAGTAGAAAGGTTGGCGCCAGCTGAGCAATGATGATTTGTTGGCGAGATTTCTGCCAAAGGCGGATTAGATCTAGTTCATTCATGGTTGACTCCTGTATTGGGCGTTATTTACAGGTTAGGCGAAATTCATGGGCAAATCCGCATTGAAAAACAATGCGTTCCAAGAGGCACTATCGGTGCGGTTTCGTCGTTTGCTTTCCGGTGACCCAAAGGGTGTTCCGCCTTGGCTTGATGTAATTGCCGCCGGCGATGAAGCCGGATTCTTTTTACCAACCGATGCGCCTTGGGTTGTGCACGCCGATTTTGGAACACTGGTTGGTGGCATTCGCGCACTGTTGATGCAGGCGCTGCACCCCGGTTCGCTTACCGGCGTGAAGAATCATTCGCGCTACCAATCGGATCCGCTTGGTCGCTTAGCTGGAACAATCCGATGGCTCACCATCACAACTTTTGGTTCAAAGACCGCGGTGCTCGGCGAGGCTTCGCGCGTGAACCGATTGCACACCCGAGTTACCGGCGAGTACACCACCGGCGCGGGCGAGCGGGTTGCTTACAAGGCTGCTGATCAAGATCTTTTGCTTTGGGTTCACATTGCTTTTATGGAATCGTTCTTGGTTGCTCACGAACAGTTTGCCTGGCGTGAGATTCCTAAGGGTGGTGCTGCAACCGGTGCCGATAATTATGTTTCGCAGTGGAGTGCATCGGTAGCGCCGCTTGGTCTGACTAGTGTGCCAATGAGTCGAGCAGAGATGGACGCAACCATTGCCCAGATTTACGAGACTGGATTATTGGCTGCCAGTGACGACA
>CANGJO010000039.1 GCA_947454285.1 Microbacteriaceae bacterium
GTTGTGCAAATACTCGTGCACGTGGCGCTTAGTTTCTTCGCAATCAAACTCAGCCATTATGCGGCCCCCTGGTTCTTAGATTTTGCTTCGGCATCCGAAACGTCGTAGCCTTCTTGGCGCGCATAATCGGCCAATAGTTTTTTCAGTAATTTCTTACCGCGGTGAAGTCGGCTCATCACCGTTCCCACCGGTGTGCTCATGATTTCGGCGATTTCTGAATACGGAAGGCCATCAACTACCGCGTAGTAAACCACCATTCGGAATTCCTCTGGAATATCGTTCAAAGCCTGCTTGATGGTTTCGGAAGGCAGGTTATCGATTGCCTCAAGTTCTGCAGAGCGGGTAGACAGCGCGGTGACCGATTCGGCCGAACCCAGCTGCCAGTCTTCAAGATCGTCTAGACCACCCTTGGCTTGATCCTTGGCCCGCTTGTTATACATGTTGATGTGGGTGTTGGTCATGATGCGGTACAGCCAAGCCTTGAGGTTGGTTCCCTGCTGGTATTGGGCCCACGCTACGAAAGCCTTGGCAAAGGCCTCTTGAACAAGGTCTTCGGCATCTGACGGGTTGCGGGTCCAGCGCAAGGCCGCTCCATAGAGCTGCGGCATCAGCGGCAATGCCTGCTGTTCAAACTCTTGGATTTGAGTCTGTTTTGCCTGATCTTCTGCGGTCTTCATCTGCTTTGAGTTTAGCTTCGCCGGGCGCTCTTTGCCGAGCGAGAAACCATTGGCAAACGGCGAGCTCTGGGCTACAAAAGGCGACATAGTAACCTTGAACCAATGACTTCAGCGACCTATTCCCAGCACCCGTCGACGGGATGGCTGGCACCAGTGGCAAATGGCCCACTCGCCGCCACCGTTGAATTGCCGGGCTCTAAGTCACTCAACAACCGCGAGCTAGTGCTCTCTGCCCTGGCCAGCGAGCCCACCCTGTTGACCCACACTCTTACCTCTCGCGACAGCACCCTGATGATTGAGGCGCTACGTTCGCTGGGCACCCAAATAGACGTGAACACCGATGGCAGTGTCTTGGTTACCCCAAAGCCTTTCGACCGCTCGGCGACCATCGACTGTGGTCTGGCCGGAACCGTGATGCGTTTTGTGCCACCGCTATCGGTGTTAGCAAATGGCAACATCAAGTTTGACGGCGACGAAGGCGCAAGACGCCGACCAATGCACACCACAATAGACAGTCTGCGCGCACTAGGCGTTGAAGTCACCGATGAAGGTGCCGCGGCCCTTCCGTTTACCGTGCACGGAACCGGCAAGGTTTCCGGTGGCGAGATCACGATTGATGCTTCGGCATCAAGTCAATTTGTTTCCGGTTTGTTGTTGGCGGCGGCAAGATTTGAAAACGGTTTGACGCTGCGTCATCAGGGCGATCACCTGCCATCGATGCCGCACATTGAAATGACTTTGGATTGCCTAGCAAAACGAGGTGTAAAGGTTTCAACACCGGAGCCTGCAGTTTGGCGAGTTGAGCCTGGAGAAATTTCCGGAGGAACAGTTGCTATTGAGCCGGACCTTTCTAATGCGGGCCCATTCTTGGCAGCAGCAATGGTTGCCGGTGGCAGCGTTTCGATTAGTGGCTGGCCGAATTCAACCACACAGGTTGGCGATGAGTTTGATGGCATCTTGCAGCAAATGGGTGCAAAGATTTCGCGTGACCACGGCGTGCTGACGATTAGCGGCACCGGTGAAATTCACGGAATCGATATTGATCTTTCAATTGGTGGTGAACTTACTCCGGTAATCGCAGCGTTGGCAGCAATTGCCGACTCACCTACCGTGATTCGCGGAGTTGCGCACTTGCGTGGTCACGAGACCGATCGCCTTGCCGCACTGGCAGCAGAGATTAATCGAATTGGTGGCATCGCGCGCGAAACAGCCGATGGTCTTGAGATTGACCCAAGCAATAACTTACACGGTGCACTTTGGCAGACCTACGAAGATCACCGCATGGCAACGGCCGGAGCAATTATCGGGCTTCGTGTTCCTGGCATTGAGATCGAAGACATCACCACAACTTCAAAGACCATGCCAAACTTTGCGCAAATGTGGCAGAACATGCTTGGAGCAAAAGCTTGAGTTGGCTTTACGAGCCAGACCCTGGTCAGAACGACCTAGACGAAACCGATGTTCGCGTTCGCCCGAATCCAAAGGGCAACAAACCTCGCACCAAGAAGCGTCCGGAGTATGCCGAGGCGCCGCTTGGTCTAGTTCTTGGTGTAGACGTTGGTCGCTATCGTGTGCTGCTTGATGGTGAAGACCGAATCGTCAATGCCACCATGGGTAAAGAATTGCGCAAGTCCGGTGCAGTGGTTGGTGACCGCGTTGCACTTGCCGGCGACACCTCGGAAACAGAGGGCGCACTTGCCCGCGTGGTTCGCATTGAACGAAGAACCTCTTTGCTTCGCCGCAGCGCCGATGACTCTGACCAGGTTGAACGCGTAATCGTTGCCAATGCAACCCAAATGGTGATCGTGGTTGCGATTGCGAACCCGGAACCGCGCACTCGTTTGATTGACCGCTACCTGGCTGCTGCCTATGACGCTGGCCTGAAGCCAATCTTGGTAATCACCAAGACAGATCTAGCCAACCCCGATGACTTCCTCACAAACTTCGCCGGTCTAAGCATTCCGGTCGTTTTGAACCGCTCTGACAAACCGGCACTGCCTCAGCTTCGCGATTTGCTCGCCGGGCAGACATCGGTGTTCGTTGGTCACTCCGGTGTTGGTAAATCAACGCTGGTTAATTCACTTGCACCCCACGCAATGCGTGCCACCGGTGGCGTAAATGTGGTTACCGGTCGCGGCCGTCATACTTCTTCTTCTGTTCGCGCGATCCGCTTAGATGAATCGTTCAATGGCGGTTGGATCATTGACACTCCTGGTGTGCGATCGTTTGGTCTTGGTCACGTGAAGCCAGAGAACCTGCTTCGTTCATTTGAAGATTTGTGGCAGGTTATCGAGACTTGTCCGCGCGATTGCTCGCACATGACCGGTGCCCCGGACTGTGCCCTTGACGATGCCATCGAGGCCGGAACACTTGGCACCAGCGGTGCCGCTCGAGTTGATTCGCTACGTCGCTTGGTTCAATCAATCGCCAACAACAGTGCCGATTAAACCAGTGCCGACTAAACCAGTGCCGAATAAACTATTCAGATGACCTACCAAGCAGATCTTGAACTAGCCCTTCAGCTAGCCGACATTGCCGACGCAATTTCGCTTGAGCGTTTTCGGGCGCTGGACTTGCATGTAGAGAGCAAGCCTGATCGTTCGCCGGTTACCGATGCCGATCGCTCGGTTGAGCAGGCACTAAAAGATTTGCTAGCCGCTAAGGCACCCAACGACGCGCTAATTGGCGAGGAATACGGCAATTCCGGTTCTGCCTCGCGCACTTGGATCATTGACCCAATCGATGGCACAGCCAACTACCTTCGTGGTGTGCCAGTGTGGGCAACCCTGATTGCATTAGCAATCGATGGCAAGCCGGTGGTTAGTGTGGTTTCTGCTCCGGCAATGGGTCGCCGCTGGTGGGCTGCACCAGAGGTTGGCGCATTCACCAAAGATATCGATGGCAGCACCCGCGAACTTAAGGTTTCGGCAATTGCAGAACTACAAAACGCATCACTTAGTTATAACAACTTGCAGCTTTGGGATCAGGCTGGAATGTTGCCTCAGCTAACAGAACTTAGCCGTAAGATTTGGCGCACTCGTGCCTACGGAGACTTCTGGAGTTACATGTTGCTGGCCGAAGGCTCGGTAGACATCGTGGCCGAACACGACCTAAAGATTTACGACATCGCTGCCCTGGTTCCAATCGTCGAGCAGGCCGGCGGCAAGTTCAGCGCCTTGAACGGTCCGTTAACTGCCGAGACGTCATCGGTGTTGGCAACCAATGGAAAGCTGCACCAGGCAGCCACCAACAGCTTTTAGAAGCCCGATAGCCTCTTGTGCTAATGTCATTACATGTTGTCAAAGCATGGCAACTGTAAACATAGGTGTTTGGAATGGCAATGAATCAGGTTGAACAGATTCTTCCAATTGGGGTTTTCATGGACCTAGACCGCTCCGGTCCTATTCCCCTTTACTTTCAGATCGCTCAGCGCATTGAGAAAGCAATTCTTAACGGTGACCTGCCTGCCGGTTCTCGTTTAGAGAATGAGGTTTCGCTGGGTGAACGCCTTGGGCTAAGCCGCCCAACAGTGCGTCGTGCAATTCAAGATTTGGTTGACAAGGGTCTCCTGGTTCGCCGTCGCGGCATTGGCACCCAGGTGGTGCATGGTCAAGTTACCCGCGGTGTTGAGCTCACCTCGCTCTACGAAGACCTTTCACGCAGCGGTCAAAAGCCATCAACCAAAATTTTGGAATACAAGGTCACCAAAGCCGATAGCAAGATGGCCGAGAAGCTTGGCGTTGAAATCGGCTCAGACGTTCTTTACATGCGCCGTCTTCGTGCTGCAGACAATGTTGCGGTATCGATTATGGAGAACTGGCTACCGGCCGAGTTCATCGACATCACTGAGGCTGAACTAAACGAGCACGGTCTGTACCAAATTCTTCGTGCGCGCGGTGTGACGATTCGCGTGGCTAAGCAAAAGATTGGTGCCCGAAAGGCATCTGCCCAGGAATCAACAGACCTGGCGATTGAGAAGAATGCTTCGCTGCTGACCATGGATCGCACCGCTTACGACAACTCTGGTCGCGCGATTGAGTTTGGTCATCACTGCTACCGGCCAGACCTTTACTCATTCGAAGTAACCCTGGTCGAGAAGTAAACAACTGCTTTAAAAAAGAATCGCCCAGGTTAGGTTCTGGGCGACTCTTCTCGATGAGAGTTAATGCTATTTGTAGAAGCTCGGCTTCGCCGCGTATTCCACTGTTTCCAAATTGCCTGAATTAAGCGCTTTCACGCCCGCCTCAACCGCAGCTGCAGCTAAGTAGCCATCCCAGGCTGATGGCCCATCGATTTTGCCCTGCTTAGTTGCATCAACCCATCGCTGGATCTGTGCATCATAAGCAGCCGCAAATCGAGTTTTAAACGACATGTGCTCTGCCGTTGAAACCTGACCGTTGAACCAAGTAGTCATACCGCTGGTACGACCAATCTCTGCAATTCCGTTTTCGAAAACTGCCTCTGTCTTTACCTCATAGCCAAACTTGACAGATACGTTCATCTCAACTGTTGCTAGAACCTCTGACTTAGTCTTCAAGAGAACGACAATTGGGTCGCTGAAACCAGAGTGGTTGTTTGAGTTGCGCTTCATGTGCTTAACTTCAACGGTTTCAATTGGAGAGTCAGTTAAGAAGCGAACAACGTCAATCTCGTGAACCACTGAGTCAAAAATCAGCATGTCGTTGTGGTAGCTCTCAGGCACAGATGGATTGCGGTGCGCACAGTGCAAACCAAGCAACTCCCCCTGATCCTTGCTTGAGATCAATGACTTCAGGTTTTCATAGCCAGCATCAAAGCGGCGCATGAAGCCAACCTGGATCAGCTGCTTGCCGGTTGCAACTTCGGCTTCAACCATTCGCAGTGAAGACGATGCATCTGGAGTAAGCGGCTTCTCACAAAGAATCGGTAGACCCGCAGCTAGGGCTGGCAACAAAACCGGCTCGTGGAACTGACCAGGTGTAGCAATCAAAACTGCATCCATCGCCTTTTCTGCGATTGCAGCTTCAACGTTTGGGTACCACTTTGCAGCCGGTGCGTTTTCCATTGCTGACTTGGCGCGGCCTTCATCAGGCTCAACTACGGCAGTGACGATTGCACCGTTGATGCGATTTTGAATTCTAATAATGTGGTCTGCGCCCATTAGGCCGGCACCAACAACACCGATTCTTAGTTCTGACATGAAATTCTCTCTTCGCTGTTATCGAACGCGAGCCGCGTGGGTGCAACTCATGATGTGCTTTAGGGTGCGGTCGGCAATTGGCGCTGGGAAGTCAACGTCGCAGCCGTACATATCTTGCTCAACGATTGCAAACATCTCTGGGTTGATCTGCGCTGCTTTCTCGATGATTGGAGCAAACTCAGGCACACCCTCGAAGCCAGGCTCTGTCATTACACCCTTTGCCACTGCGTCAACAAATGGCATGTCGTTCTTTAGCGCCTCGGCAAGAATGTCTGGGTGCACTTGCTTTAGGTGCAAGTAACCAATGCGGTCTGGGTATGCGTTCATCAACTTAACGTTGTCGCCTAGGTAGTAAGCAAAGTGACCGGTGTCTAGGCAAAGGTTGGTGTATTCCTTGCTGGTCTCCTGCAAGAAACGCTCTACTTCTGCGTAAGTTCCAATGTGACTGTCTGCGTGTGAGTGAAATTGCTGATGAATTCCGTACTCCTCAAGCAGGGCCTTGCCCAGTTTGTCGTGACCGGCAGCCAACTTCTTCCACTGGTCGTTATCAAGAACACGTGATTCAAGAACTTCGGCAGTTGCGTCTGAACGCCACAAGTCTGGAATTACTACCAAGTGCTCAACGCCAAGCTTTGATACCAGGCCGGCAACGTCAAGAGCCTGATCCCAAGCGCGCTTCCACTGATCGTCTCCCTTGTGGAAACCGGTGAAGACGGTTCCGGCTGAAAGCTTTAGGTCGTGTTCAGCAAGAACGTCGGCAAGTTGGTTTGGATCGGTTGGCAAATAGCCAAATGGACCGAGTTCAATCCAGTGGTAGCCAGCAGCCTGCACTTCATCTAGGAAGCGCTCCCATGGAACTTGCTTTGGGTCATTTGGGAACCATACGCCCCATGAATCTGGCGCAGTGCCAACACGAATTTGATTTGTCATAGCAACAAATCTAACCCAGACATCCTGGCCTAGCGACTCAATTGAGCAATTCTAGATAACACTTTTATAAACGATTGAGCGTCTGATAATTGGGCTAAAACTGCTACTTCCCGCTAATTATAAGGGATTTAGCCCCGTTGTCACCTGGCTGATTTACTTGCTCGTGCTAACTTTTGGCTTGCCCGTGCTAGTTCGTACGACCAACTTTGAGCTAGTCAAAATCTCTTGCGACAAGTACTGCTGACCCTTGATGCGGGCAACAATGTCGTCAATTGCGGCCTTTGAGATCTCATCAGGATCCTGTCGCACTGTGGTTAGGTTCAAGAAGGGCAAGCTGGCTACGGTGTCGTCATACCCAACCACCGATACATCCTTTGGAATCTCAATGCCGCTCTGAATTAGTCGATACGAAAGACCCAGGGCTGCCTGGTCGTTGTTGCAAACGATCGCAGTTGGTAGACCGCGAGTGATGAACTTATCGGCTGCCTTAGAGCCACCCTCTTCAGCGAAGTCACCCTCAATCTCAACGATTTGGGTGGGCAGCTTGTGACGCTTCATAGCTGAAAGATAACCCTCAAGACGGAACTCGGAGTCGAGCATGTCTTTGGCGTAGACGTAGCCGATTTGCTTATGCCCAAGCCCAATTAGATATTCCACTGCCTCGGCTACACCCACTTCACCGTGAGACGAAACCATGCCACAGCGGACGCCCTCAAGGCGTCGACCCACGCTTACCAAAGGAATACTTCTGGCCAGCTTCTGAATTGCGGTTTTACTCTGCTGAGACGAGAAAAGAACTAGGCCTTCACAGCGGTGGCCAAGCAATTCTTGGATTGCGTTTTCTTCTTCATGATTGCTTGAGACTGAACTTAAGAAAAGGCGGTATCCCGCGGCGTGTGCGTACTTATAAAGAGCCGGGATCAACTCACCCATTGAAGATTCATTGGGGCGAAACATCACGCCAATGTAGTTTGAGTTGACGCTGCGCAGTGATCTAGCGGCCAGGTTTGGTTGGTAGCCAAGCTTCTTTGCTGCCGCACGGATCTTGGCCTCGGTAGCCGCGCCTACCCCAGGCTCGCCACGGAAAACAAGACCAACAAGCTGACGCGAGACGCCAACTTCGGCTGCAATATCGGCCATGGTGGCATGGCGAATCTCGCTGTTGCTCTCTTTTTTATCCCCGGTTTTGGCCATGACGCAATTCTAGTAAGAGCAAATCCCCCGGCCTAGAACTGGCCGAGGGATTTACCGGTAAACCTTAAGGATTACTTGTGCTTGGTTACCAGAGATTCGATAGCTTCGCGCTGGTAGATAGACATCTCGCGTGCGTTTTCGTTTTCGGCAAACACGCTTGAACACATGATGCTGTTTGGGTTGTCTAGGAAGCCGTTTGCTTTCAAACCCTGGAACATCTCGTCAAAGTTCACATCGCCGGCGCCGATACGCAGGTGCTGGTGCACGCGAACCGCGTTGCCCGGCGGGTTAGTGATGTAGCGCAAGCCGTGTGAAGCGGTGTGGTCCATGGTGTCGCTCATATGAACGATTCCAACGCGGCCCTTGGCAACATCAAGAATCTGAGCTGGCTGGTTGCCCATGTGGAAGGTGTGCGATGCCACGTAAACCATGCCGAAGTTCTTTGAGTTGATTCCGCGGATCACACGCCAAGCAGCCAAACCGTCTTCAACAAAGTCATCTGGGTGTGGATCAACGAAAACCTTGATGCCTTCTTTTTCGATAATTGGCACTAGCTCTTCCATTGAGCGGTA
>CANGJO010000040.1 GCA_947454285.1 Microbacteriaceae bacterium
AGAAACCAAAGCACCGGTTACTCCTGGCTCTGGATCTTCGCGTGCTGCATAGATATCTAATACGACAACTTCGTCTGAAGCAGAAAGCGCCTCGGCGAATTCTTTTGCCATCAGTCTGGTGCGGCTGTAAAGGTGTGGCTGGAATACGGTAATGATCTTGCCATCGCCAACCACTGCACGAGCTGCCTTTATTGCGGCAGCTACCTCTGTTGGGTGGTGTGCGAAGTCGTCGTAAACCGATACACCCCTGCGTTCACCGTGAAGCTCAAAGCGGCGCTGAGTTCCACCAAAGGTGGCAATTGCGCGAAGCGATTGCTCTGGATCAAAACCAAGTCCAACAAGTACGGAAAAAGCACCGGCCGCGTTGATGGCGTTGTGCTCACCAGGCACATTCAGCTGCGCCGAATAGTTTTTGCCGAGATACTCAACACTGAATGAAACCCTTGCCCCGCTGGCGTCAACGTTGTGAAGTCGAACCTCGGCGTCATCGGCGTGACCAAAGCGAATTACTTGGTGATCTTTAATCAGTCTGGTTACTCGCACGGCCCCAGGGTCATCAGAGCTAATTGCCACGAAATCTTTGGCACCTTGAGCGAAGCGAGCGAACTCTGCCTCGAAGGCTTCTTCGCTGCCGTAGTGGTCAAGGTGATCGGCGTCAACGTTTGTGATTAGTGCAATTGCGGTGTCGTAGTGCAGGAACGAACCGTCAGATTCGTCAGCCTCAATCACGAATAGGTTTCCGGTGCCACTTGCCGAAGATGCATTTAGCGACGCAATCACTCCACCGTTCACAAAGCTTGGGTCCTCACCCAACTCCAGCAGTCCGGTGATGATCATTCCAGTGCTGGTGGTCTTACCGTGAGCCCCGGCTACCGCGATTACCTCACGCTTTGAAGTTAGGTATGCCAGTGCTTGTGAGCGGTGAATCACCGGAATGCCAAGTTTCTTGGCCAGTAGGTATTCAGGGTTGGTTGGCCAAAGCGCCGAAGTGACCACAACCGTGTCTGGAGTTCCAAGGTGTGCTTCGTCGTGGCCGATAAAGATTTCTGCACCAAGTTCGCGAAGAGCGGCAACGTTATCGGTGTCTCTAAGGTCGCTGCCGGTGACCTGGTGACCCATTCCAAGAAGAATGCGCGCGATACCGCTCATTCCAGAACCGCCGATGCCAATGAAATGCACCTTACCCAAATCCGCTGGGACCGGCTGCGTGAAATCTGGCTTAATCATGAGTTTCCTAACATTCACCTAGAAGACTAGGCGGACTGCGATGTGCAACTTACTTACAACACACCTTGAACGAGCTTGAAGAGACGGTCTGTGCCATCGGCGATGCCGGCCGCGCGCGCGGCGGAACGCATGGCGGTGACGACCTTGGTGTTGGACATCAGCGGAATAAGTTTTTCGGCAACGTAGTCCGGAGTGAACTCAGCATCGGGAACCATAAGCCCACCGCCGGCATTTACTAAGTCGCGTACGTTGAACTTCTGCTCACCGTTACCTACCGGGTATGGAATGTAGACAGCCGGCAAGCCAACCGCGGCAAATTCAGAAACAGTTGAGGCTCCAGCCCGGGATACGGCAAAGTCACTTGCGGCAATTGCAAGATCCATGCGGTCGCAGTATTTAATTCGCTGATAATCGCCGCTGCTCACTTCTGACAGCTCAGACTTACCGCCAACGATGTGCAGCACCTGAATACCTGCGGCGCTCAAAAACTTTCTGGCGTCTTCGATTGTTTGGTTGATCTTTTTGGCGCCCAGTGAGCCGCCGGTAACCAATAGCGTGATGGTATTGGCATCCAAGCCAAAGTGCTCGCGTGCTGCTGACTTATCGAAATCTGCCTTAGCGCTCGCAACTGCCAGATGTTCAATTTCGTGACGTAAAGGCATGCCAACAAAATGAGCGCCCTTGATTGGCGTACTCTTGAACGCAACAGCGTTGGCCGCGGCAAACTTACTTCCCAACTTGTTTGCCCAACCTGGCAAAGCGTTTGCCTCGTGAACCACGACCGGAATACCTAGGCGTTTTGCCGCTAGATATGCCGGCGCGCTCGCGTAACCACCAAAGCCAACGACAACTTGAATGTTCTTTTGCTGAATGATTTTTTCGCATTGCCTAATTGCGTTGCTGAATGCCTTTGGAAAACCAAGCGCGTAACTATTTAGTCGGCGCGGGAATGGCAGGCGTGCAATTGTCAGCAGTTCATAGCCGCGTGCTGGCACCAAATCTTTTTCAAGACCTTCGGCGGTACCAAGAGCAAAAACCTTGTTCGTTGCAGAATCACTCTTGATGCGATCTGCTAGCGCAAGCAATGGATTGACGTGTCCGGCTGTGCCACCGCCAGCAAGTAAGTAGTTGGTCATCGTCTTGCCTTTGCGGTAGCGCGTGAGCGCATCGGTGTTCTAAAAGATTGCGGAGCCGCATGGTTTTCGCGCTCGATTGCAAGAACAACACCAATGGCCGTCAGTGCGGAAATTAGCGATGAACCACCCGCCGAAATTAGCGGGAGCGGAACACCCAACACCGGAAGCAATCGAAGCACCACGGCGATGTTGATCAACGCTTGGAACACCAACCAAAGCATGATTGCTGCAACAACCGTGCGACTAAAAAAGTCTTGCGTGCGCTGCATGATTCTGAGCAGTGAGAATGCCAGCACGACGAACAGTGCGATTACAACAAGCGCACCAATCAAACCAAGCTCCTCGGCAATGACCGCAAAGATAAAGTCGTTTTCAACTTCGGGAATCCAACTCCACTTCATTTTGGATTCACCAAGGCCGGCTCCAAAGATGCGTCCCGCCGAGATTGCCCACATGCCGTGCTCTGCCTGCCAGTTGTAGTCCAGCGGGTCTGGAGCGTTTGGATTTAGCCACGCGGTGATACGACCCATGCGTGATGAACTTGTCATTAGTGCAGCCGGAATTAAAACTAACAACAAAAGCCCTACCTGCTTTAGCAGTTTGTTGGGCATGCCGGCAAGGGCTAACAATCCAATGAATGCGATCAACATAATAATCACCGTGCCAAGGTCTTTACCAATGATCACTAGGAAAACCGCGATGCCAATCATGCCTAGCGAGCGATGCCAAACTCTTGGTTCGTCTAGGTAACTCTGTTGAGAGGTTAGGTAGGCCGCAACATGCAGGATTACTGCAATCTTAAGAAACTCGGATGGCTGAATTGTGACAAAACCAAAAAGGTCGATCCAGTTACGGTTACCGTTTACATCTTTACCTATAAAGAACACCAAAAGTTGTACCACAAGAGTGATAGCGAAAAGTGGTCTTGCGCCTAGGCGAATTCTATTTACCGGCAAAAGGGAAACGATTGAAAGCGAAAGCAGGCCAATAATTGCAAAACCAAACTGCTTAAGAAAAACCCATAGCGAGTTACTATTTGCGACCAGTGAGTCGATTGACGATGCGGATAGAACCATGACCACACCGAATGCAACTAAAAACAGCGTGACGCCAAGTAGTCGGTAGAACTCCACGGACTGAGCACGGAAGATTTTGTCAAACAAAACCTGCAGCTGCTGTGCGCTCTGCGCAGAAAAATCCTGAGCAGATTTCGTTGGACGCTGCTTAACTGCCTTGGGTATTGCGGCACGAGTAACTCGTGAGCCGCCAACGACGGATTTTGATTTCGTGGCCTTACCCTGGCTAGCCTGACGAGCGCGCTCTGCCGGTGACAATCGGGTCATTAGATCTGCTCCAATTGAATTTTGACTTGCTCGGCGAACTGATTGCCGCGGTCGGCATAATCCTTGAATTGATCCATCGATGCCGCGGCCGGAGCCAACAAAACAACATCCCCCGCTTTGGCAATTTGTTTTGCCGCGCTAACTACCTGGTGCATGACATTATCTTGGTCGCTGATTTCAGTAACCGGAATGCCAGGCGCGTTCTGGGCAAGTGCGGCCAAGACAGCTTCGCGCTCTTTTCCGATCACGATAGCTGCCGACAAGCGATTTGCATACTTAGAAACCAAATCGCCAAGGTCTACCCCCTTAAGCAAACCGCCAACAATCCAAACCACTTTTTCAAATGAGTTAAGTGATGCAGCAGCAGCATGCGGGTTGGTTGCTTTGGAGTCATCAACCCAGCGGATCTGGTCTTGTTCTGCGACCAACTCAATGCGATGTGCATCCAATCGGAAATTTACCAATGCTGTCTTGATGTCTTCTGGTAGAACACCGTAAGAACGAGCAAGCGCAGTTGCAGCGGCAGCGTTTGCCATTAGGTGTGGGGTCAAGACACCAATACTCGATAGATCTTCAAGAGTGGCAACCTCAAGCGCACTGTTAGCGCGGTCATCTAGGAATGCACGGTCACAAAGAATATCTTCAACAAACCCAACATGGGACCTGCCTGGTAAACCGGTCGTGAAACCAATTGCCCTTGCACCTTCTTGCACGTCGGCATTTTCAACCATTTTTTCGGTGGCTAAGTCATTCAGGTTATAGACGCAAGCAACCTGAGTGTTTTCGTAAATCTTGGACTTGGCGTCTGAATAGGCCTGGAAACTTCCGTGCCAGTCAAGGTGATCATCGGCAAGATTTAAGACGGCGCTAGAAAAAGGCTCGATGTGTTTTACGTAGTGCAGCTGGAAACTTGAAAGCTCTACCACCAAGGCGTCGAAGCCTTCGGGGTCGCGAATTGCATCCAGAATTGGTGTGCCAATGTTTCCGCAGGCCGCGGCTCGGAATCCGCCTTGATTCAACATGGCCTCAACCATTTGTACGGTGGTGGTTTTGCCATTGGTGCCAGTAACAGCAATCCAGTCGGCGATCTTTGAAGTCTTGTCGCGCAGACGCCAGGCAAGTTCAATATCTACCCAGACAGGAGTGTTTTGTTTTGCAGCCCAGGCCAGCAGTTCGTGCTCTGGCTTAACTCCTGGCGAAGTAACAACCAACTGCGGATCAAAGTGAATTACCTGCGCAGGAAGCCCTTGCGCTGATTCGCCGGTGATATGAGTAACACCAATGACATCAAGAATGTCTACTAGCTCTTCATCGGCTTTCTCGGCCACGACCAAAACCTTGGCACCAAGCTCGGCCAGGGTGTCGGCGACTGAAAACCCGGTTACACCGAGCCCAAGCACAACAACACGAAGGTCACGCCAATTTGCGTGCCAACTGTGCAGGTGCTCTAAATCTTGCATGTTTGTTTAGCCGTAAATCCACTCGAGGTAGAACAGCCCAATACCGCTCACGGTGCAAAGCCCGGCGATGATCCAGAAACGAACCACAACGGTTACTTGCGCCCAACCCTTTAGTTCAAAGTGGTGGTGCAGCGGTGACATCAAAAACACTCGGCGACCGGTACCGGTTTTCCATTTGGTGAGCTTGAAGAACACGCGTTGAATAACAACCGATCCAGTTACCACAACGAAAATTCCACCGATCAAGATCAACAGGATCTCAGTGCGAGAAAGAATTGCAAGTGCCGCAAGTGCGCCACCCAGACCAAGTGATCCGGTGTCACCCATAAAGATTTGTGCTGGTGAAGTGTTCCACCACAGGAATCCAATTAGCGCACCAACTATTGCCGACGCCACAACTGCTAGATCTAGCGGATCACGAACGTTGTAACAACTCGTCACGTTTTCTAGAACTGTTCCACAGGCCTGATTGAATTGCCAAAAACCAATGATTGTGTAAGCACCAATCGCCATAATGCTGGAACCTGTTGCCAGACCATCGAGGCCATCGGCGATGTTCACACCATTCGATGCACTGGCCACCAAAACATAAATCCAAACAATGAACAACACCACACCAATGGCGGTGCCAAACATCATCAAATCGATACCGGTATCGCGAACTAGTGAAATTTGAGTTGAAGCTGGTGTGAGCCCTGATTCATTCGGAAACTGCAATGCCAGGATTGCGAAAACGGTGGCAACCACTCCTTGTAGAGCAATCTTTGCCCAGCCGGTTAGCCCAAGGCTGCGTTGTTTGTGGGTCTTGATGAAATCATCAATAAAGCCAACCAAACCCAGACCAACCAACATCAGCAAGACCAGAAGCGCCGAAACAGTTGGCGTCTCCAAGTTGGCCAACTTGCCAACAAAGTAGCCAAGTACCGCTGCGCAAATAATAACGACGCCGCCCATGGTTGGAGTACCGTGCTTGGTGTGGTGAGCCTTTGGGCCATCTTCGCGAATGAATTGCCCCCAGCGAAGTTTGCGGAACAACCAGATGAAGCCTGGAGTAACTAAAAGGGTAAATGCCATTGCGATGCCGCCGGCAAGCAAGATAGCTCTCAAGAACTAACCTCCATCAAATTGTCCCCCAGGTGTCTTAGGTTCGCCGATTTTGATGACTTTACGAGCACCAAATCGCCAGCCCTAAGCATTCCACGAACATAGGCCAATGCCTCGTCAATTGACTCAAAGAATTTAGATTCGCCCGCCCACGAGCCCTCTTGCTCTGCACCCATGTGAATCAATTTTGCGCCCATTCCAACAACGATTAGCTGATCGATGTTCAAACGAACGACGATTCGTCCAATCGCATCATGCTGCTCTCTTGATTCCGAACCAAGTTCAGCCATTTCACCCAGGATCGCAATCGTGCGACGGCCAGATTTACCAAGTTGAGCAAGAGTTTGCAGTGCGGCCTTAGTTGAATCCGGGCTGGCGTTATAGGCATCATTGATGATGGTCACGCCATCGGTACGATTTAGGACCTGCATGCGCCAGCGCTCGGCAAGTGGCATGGCCTCGATCGCTGCGACGGCTGCAGACCTTGGTACTTGCAATAGATCGGCGACGGTAAGAGCTGCAAGCGCATTCATAACGTGATGCTCACCAAGAATCTGCAACTTAACCTGGGCTTGCGCGCCATCTGGCCAATGAAGATTAAAAGAAGTTCCATCGATGGCTACAGTTTGATCGCTGGCACGGTATTGCGCATCGCCAACGGTTCCAAACCAAACCTTATTTGCCTGTGTTAGCTCTGCCATATCGGCAACGTATCCGTCGTCGGCATTTAGCACCGCGGTTGCATCGTCGCTAAGCGCTTGCACTAATTCACTTTTAATTTGCGCAGTGGTTTCAATTCCACCAAATTCACCCACATGCGCCAAACCAACTTTTAGAACCACACCGATATTCGGACGAGCAATTTGCGCCAAGTAATCGATGCTGCCTGGTCCGCCCGCACCCAGCTCAACGACCAAGAACTTAGTTTCAAGAGTGGTCTGCAAGATTGAATAAGGTGCTCCCACCTCATTGTTGTATGACTCGATTGGCGCGATGGTGCTGCCAACCTTGCTCAGAATCTCACGCAGCATGTTTTTGGTCGTGGTCTTACCGTTTGAACCGGTGACTCCAATTACCTGCAGATCTGTTTTTGAACGAATCGTTGCCAAAACGTATTTGGCCAATTCGCCAAGTGCAAGCACTGCATCTTCAACCAGAATTTGCGGCAAGGCTACGTCTTCTAACCAACGCTCAACAATAAGTGCAACCGCGCCAGAGGCTTTGGCCGCAGGAGCAAAAAGGTGACCATCGGTCTCTTCGCCAGGCTTGGCAACAAAAAGGCTGCCGGTTTTGACCAGGCGTGAATCGGTTTCAACCGAACCGGTGACTACAACGGTTTCATCGCCATTTATCTGTCCGGAAATCGCCTTAGCGATTTCGGCAACGCTTAGCGCAATCATGACCAACCATTTTCTTTGAGAGCTTCGCGTGCCTCGTGACGTGCAGAGTAAGGCGTGCGCACTCCCCTGATGTCACGGTAATCCTGGTGACCCGGGCCTGCCCAAAGTATCGCGTCGCCAGGCTGGGCCATCGAAACGGCTTTACGAATTGCCGCTTCCGGTGGCGATACTTCGTAAATTTCTAGATCCTGCTTGGCAGCCTTTGCGGCATCAACCAAGGTCTTTCTAATCGAGGCCGGATCTTCAAAACGTGGGTGGTGATCGGTGACCACTAAGACGTCGCAACCTTCGGCTGCAACTTGCGCCATTGCCGGACGCTTGCTTGCATCGCGGTCACCATCGGCGCCAAACACCATGATCAGTTTTCCATCGGTCACTTTACGCACAGCGGCCAAGGTGTTGAGGAAAGCGTCTGGACTGTGACCAAAATCAACGTAAACGTCAGGCCCGGTTGCGCCGGTAACGCGTTCGGTTCTACCCGGCAAATAGGCTTCGATGCCGTTCTCAATCGCCTTGGCAATTTTTTGAACATCAAAACCAGCTTCAACCAACATGACGATAGCCAACCCGGCGTTGGCGGCCATGTGTGCGCCCAGCAGTGGAACACGCGAACGAATATTTACACCGTTTGGTCCAGCAAGAACGAATGAAGTGTATTTAGGGGTCTCGGCGGTAACCGCAACGTGCCAGTCGGCATCAACGCCAAGC
>CANGJO010000041.1 GCA_947454285.1 Microbacteriaceae bacterium
GCACTAGAACTCTTGCCAAAGGTAAAGGGTGCGTTCTGCTTGGTGTTCATGGATGAAAACACTCTTTACGCAGCGCGTGACCCACAGGGTGTGCGCCCGCTTGTTCTTGGTCGCCTTGAGCGCGGTTGGGTGGTTGCATCTGAAACTGCAGCTCTAGATATTGTTGGTGCAAGTTTTGTGCGCGAGGTTGAACCTGGTGAACTAATTGCAATTGACGAAAACGGTTTGCGTTCAACTCGCTTTGCAGAAGTTAAGCGCGCGGGTTGCGTATTTGAATATGTTTACCTTGCTCGCCCAGATACCTCTATCAATGGCAAGAACGTTTACGATTCTCGTGTTGAGATGGGCCGCACGCTTGCTCGTGAGTATCCGGTTGACGCTGACTTGGTAATTCCAACTCCGGAATCTGGAACACCTGCAGCGATTGGTTACTCGCAGCAATCTGGAATTCCATTTGGTCACGGTTTAGTGAAGAACGCCTACGTTGGCCGTACCTTCATTCAGCCATCACAAACCATTCGTCAGCGCGGTATTCGTTTGAAGTTGAACCCGCTGAAAGAAGTTATTCAGGGCAAGCGCATTGTTGTTGTTGACGACTCAATCGTTCGCGGAAACACTCAGCGTGCCTTGGTGCAAATGTTGCGCGAGGCCGGTGCCGCAGAAATTCACGTTCGCATTTCATCACCACCGATTACCTGGCCATGCTTCTACGGTATTGATTTTGCAACTCGCGCCGAATTGATTGCCACTGGTTTGGGCGTTGACGATGTGCGTCAATCTATCGGTGCTGATTCTCTTGGTTACTTAACCAAGGACGGCATGGTTGCCGCAACCGGTCAGCAAGAGCGCGAACTTTGCACCGCCTGTTTCACCGGCAAGTACCCAATTGAGTTGCCGATGGCCGATCGTCTTGGCAAGAACCTGCTCGAGAAGGGCGTTGCCACAATTCAGGGAGAGAGTGTTCACCAGCATGACTAATGCGTACGCAGCATCTGGTGTTGACACCGAAGCCGGCGATCTAGCTGTAGAACTTATGAAGCGCGCAGTTGGCGCAACCCACAACGACCTTGTGGTGGGCGGCCTTGGCGGCTTTGCCGGCATGATGGACGTTTCGTTCTTGAAGAAGTATGACCGCCCGCTGTTGGCAACCAGCACCGATGGTGTTGGCACCAAGGTGGCAATCGCCCAGGCGATTGATAAGCATGACACCATTGGTCAGGACCTGGTCGGCATGGTGGTTGACGACATCGTTGTGGTTGGCGCAAAGAGCTTGTTCATGACCGATTACATTGCCTGCGGAAAGGTTGTGCCAGAGCGCATTGCCGATATCGTTCGCGGAATTGCCGAGGCATGTAGCGCGGTTGGCGTTGCACTGGTTGGTGGCGAGACTGCCGAACACCCGGGTCTACTTGGTGTTGACGACTACGACGTAGCCGGTGCAGCCGTTGGTGTGGTTGATGCGGCTAAGTTGCTTGGCCCACAGAACGTGCGTGTTGGCGATGTGATTCTTGGAATGGAATCATCTGGCCTGCACTCAAACGGTTACTCACTGGTTCGCAAGATCGTGAGCGACAGCGGTCTTGACTACAAGAAGAACGTTTTGGAATTTGGCGATCGCTCACTTGGTGAAGTGTTGCTAGAGCCAACCAAGCTTTACACCGGAGTTTTGAATTCACTTTTGGAATCAGAGCTTGGCAGCGCAGTTCACGCAATGAGTCACATCACTGGTGGCGGAATCGCAGCAAACATTGCGCGCGTGCTACCTCAGGGCGTTGCAGTTGATATTCACCGATCAACCTGGACTCCACAAGAAGTTTTCCAAGTGCTTGCAAGTTGGGGCAAGTTCTCACTAGAAAGCGTTGAATCAACTTGGAACCTTGGTCTTGGTCAGGCAGTTGTAGTTGATGCCGCAAAGGCCGACGAAGTTGCTGCAGCACTAACCAAGTTAGGTGTTCACACCTGGACCCTTGGTGAAATTGAAGCCGCGCCTGCTGACTTGTCTACTTATGTTCAGGGCGCCAAGGGTGTTGACGGTGGAGCCGTTCGCCTTGTTGGCGAATACAAGTAATTACTTTTTAATTCCAAAAGTTCGCTTGAATCCAAGCAGAGTAACTAGCCACATTGCCTCGAGCACAATCACGTTGCTCATTTTTGAGACGCCGTGTTCGCGCTCAACAAAAGTAATCGGTACCTCAGCGATGCTGGCTCCTATTTGCTCGCACTTGCGAGTCATCTCTACCTGAAACGAATAGCCATGGGCGGCTAGATCTTCAAGATGCAGGCGCTCAATAAGTTGCGCCTGATAAACCCGAAATCCTGCGGTCATGTCTTTGACTTTTGAACCAAGCATGAACTTGGCGTAGGTATTGCCCCCGCGTGAAAGAGCCATACGATAAGCCGGCCAATTTTCGACACTGCCACCAACGATCCAACGCGAACCAATTACAAGATCGTTTGTTGATGCCTTGGCAAGAAGCTTGGGAAGATCCTCGGCACGGTGACTGCCGTCGGCATCCATCTCAACTAGGTAATCAAAGTTGTATTCCAAGCCCCAGGCAAAGCCAGCCTTATAGGCATCGGCTAATCCGGTTTTGGCCACGCGATGAAGCACGGTGATCTTTGGATTCGCCGCAGCCAATTTGTCTGCGATTGCGCCCGTGGTATCGGGGCTGGAATCGTCAACGATTAGAAGTGACACTGCTGGATTGTGCTTGAAGAGCTGCTCTACCGAGTGCTCAATGTTCATGGCCTCGTTGTAGGTGGGCATGATTACCAGTGTGTTCATCGGTTTGAGTCTACTTTTTGCGCGAGACGGACGTACATTTGGGCGGCCTGCCGGGGTGCTGTAAATTGGACACTAATGTCTAAACACCTAAAAGTTGCCATCATTGGCGCCGGTCCAGCCGGCATTTACGCGGGCAACATTCTGAAATCACAGCACCCTGATGTCGAAATCGACCTATTTGATTCGCTTCCTGCGCCTTATGGTCTGATTCGCTACGGTGTTGCTCCGGACCACCCGCGCATCAAGGGCATCGTGAACTCGCTGCACGAGATGCTGGCCGAGGGCACAATTCGTTTTTACGGCAACGTGACTTTTGGAACAGACCTGCACCTCAAGGATTTGCGTGAGCACTACCACGCCGTGATTTTTGCAACCGGAGCAATCAAAGATGCCGAGTTGAACATTCCAGGAATTGAACTTGATGGTTCTTACGGGGCTGCCGACTTTGTTTCTTGGTACGACGGTCACCCTGATTACCCGCGCACCTGGCCACTGAACGCGCAGCAGGTTGCCGTGCTTGGTAACGGAAACGTTGCGCTAGACGTGGCTCGCGTATTGGCAAAGTTGCCTGACGACATGTTGAGCACCGATATTCCGGCAAACGTTTACGAGGGACTAAAGCAGTCACCGGTCACCGATGTTCACGTGTTTGGTCGTCGCGGTCCGCAGAGCATTAAATTCACACCAATCGAACTACGTGAACTTGGCGAAGTTGAAAACGTAGACATTGTGGTTTACGAAGAAGACTTTGCTGCACTGCCTGGCAAAGAATCATGGTTTGACGAAGACGCCGAGGGTATTACCAACCAGCACAAGGTAATGGCGCGCATCATGAACGAGTGGCGCGAGCGCGAACTAACTGACGCACCTCGCAGATTGCACTTACACTTCTGGCACAAGCCAGTCGAAGTTCTTGGTGCCGACGGAAAAGTTGTTGGCATGAAGTTCGAGCGCACAGCAGATGCGGGTGCCGGCGCGATCTCACACACCGGTGAATTCCGCGAGTACGAATTGCAGGCGGTTTACCGAGCGATTGGTTATTTTGGTTCAGAGTTGCCTGGCATTCCATTCGACGACAAGTACGGCGTGATTCGCAACGATGGCGGCCGCGTGGTTGATGAACATGGCAAGCGCGTTGATGGTTTGTATGCAACCGGTTGGATCAAGCGTGGACCAGTAGGTTTGATTGGCCACACTAAGTCAGACGCACTCGAGACAATCACCAACTTGGTTTCTGATATCGAAAACCTAGTTGACCCGGTTGAGGAAAGTGTGTTGACTCGCTTGATTGAGCGTGGTGTTGAATACACCGATTGGTCTGGTTGGTTGAAGTTGAACGAGCACGAACTTGCACTTGGGGCAGCCGACGCATCACACGTAGAGCGTGAGCGCGTAAAGGTTGTAGATCGTGAAGAGATGGTTCGCGTTAGCCGCGACTAATCCATCTGCTTGATTTACTTGGGGCTTGCCCAAATCTCAAGCTGAATTCCATCTGGGTCACGTAGGTAGGCCCAACGTGAACCAGCCAAGTCGCCATCGGTGAGCGTTACCGGGGGAGCGTTGAAGACTGCGCCTCGCTCAAGCAGAGTTGAGTAGGCCACGTCCATGTCGTCAATCTGCAGGCAAATGTGGGTAGCGCCCACATCACCGTTCTTTAGCTCAAAGTCCTTGCCGCGCGGGTTGTGGTATTCCAGGAACTCAATTCGGGTTCCACCAATGTCGATCATTGAGAACGAGAGCTCAGTGCCCTCTACCTGAACGGCATCAGACAGCTCTTTGCCTTCGCCGTGGTTTACCGGGCCAGGCTGCAGGCCGAACATCTTGGTGTACCACTCGAAAGACCTTTTCATGTCGCGAACGGTGATGCCAAAGTGGTGAACGCCTTTAACGGTGAATGACATTGGTTTTTCGCCTTTCTTGCGGAATTACACTCACAGTCAACACTAGAAAAATAGTGTTCAGAGAGACCGGACATAACAGTTTGAAAACGTTTGGCCGCCCAAAATCACCCCGATAGGCCTAGAACCCAGTAAATACAAGGATTTTCCTCAAATTATCGGGGTAAATTGACGAATTTTTGGGTTTTGTGTTTGTTGTAGCCAGATAATTTGTTCATCTAGACTAAACACACTGCAAGGGCCCCAAACCGGGGCGACATGTCGAGGAGGACATGATGGGATCCAGAATGACTGGGCGAACCGTGATTATCACGGGCGGAGCATCGGGCATTGGCCTGGGCATCTCTAAAGGGTTGGCGGCCGAGGGCGCAAACATCGTTATTGCAGACCTAAATCTTGAAGCGGCAGAATCCGCAGCAGGTGAAATCACCAAAGCGGGTGGCAAGGCTATTGCGGCACAAGTAGATGTAACCAAGCGAGCCTCTGTGGCAGCTGGCATTGAACTAGCTGTGAAGACCTTCGGAAAACTTGATTGCTACTTCAACAACGCGGGTTTCAACAAGCCAATGAAGTTCCTTGATGTCACCGAAGAAAACTTCAACGCAATCATGAACGTAAACGCACTTGCTGTGTTCGTTGGTACTCAGGAAGCAGCTAAGCAATACATTCGTCAGGGCACCGGTGGAAAAGTTGTAAACACCGCTTCAATTGCTGGTCGTCAGGGTTTCTCTAGCTTTGCACCATACAGCGCATCAAAGGCTGCGGTGATTTCCATCACTCAAGGTGCCGCTCGCGCACTTGCTGAGCACAACATCACAGTCAACGCATTTTCACCAGGTGTAGTTGCAACACCACTTTGGGACAAGCTGGATAAAGATCTTGAAGAAATTGGTGAAGGCGATTCAGGTTTTGATTCGATGGCCTCAGGAATCCTGATCGGCCGTGCAGCGCAACCAGAAGATATTGTTCCAACTGCTTTATTCCTTGCAAGCAGCGATTCAGATTATGTAACCGGCCAAACAATGGCAATCGATGGCGGAATGATTCTGGTCTAACCAGAATTCAAGTCAGTAACGAAAGGCACATCATGACAACTGCAACATTCGGCACTAACCAGGTGGACTGGGAACAGCGTCTTGATTTTGACAAGCTGCGCACCGATCGTCTTGCAAACCTGAAGCGTGAGTTGAATAAGTCTGACGTTGGCGCACTGCTTGCTTTTGACTTTGCCAACATTCGCTACATGTCATCGACACACATTGGTACCTGGGCGATTGACAAGGCAATTCGATTTGCCCTTGTTACTCGCAACTCGGATCCAATTGTTTGGGACTTTGGTTCAGCGGCAAAGCACCACAAGCTTTACAACCCATGGCTTGACACCACTACCGCCGAAGCAGATGCTGATCCACACGCACCGCACCACGGCGCAGTAAAGCCTCGCGCTGAATCAGGTGCACGTGCAGGTATCTCAACACTTCGCGGTGCATTCAATCCAGATGCTGGTATCGCCGATGAGGTTGCATCAAAGATCAAGCGCGAACTTGAGAAGTTTGGTTTGCTAAACGAGCCACTAGGCATCGACATCGTTGAGCTTCCAATTCTGTTTGCCCTGCAGCGTGCCGGTATCACCGTTGTTGATGGTCAGCAGATCTTCTTGAACGCACGTGCGATCAAGACTGGCGAAGAGATTGGCCTACTTACCCAGGCTGCCTCAATGGTTGATGCTGCTTACGAGAAGCTTTACGAGTTCCTACGCCCAGGCGTAAAAGAGAACGAGGCTGTTGGCCTTGTTTCAAAGGTGCTTTACGACCTTGGCTCTGAGTACGTAGAAGGTGTAAACGCTATTTCTGGTGAGCGCTGCTCGCCTCACCCACACGTTTACTCTGACCGCTTGATTCGCCCAGGCGACCCAGCGTTCTTCGATATCTTGCACAGCTATCAGGGTTACCGCACTTGCTACTACCGCACTTTTGCAGTTGGTTCTGCAAGTAGCGCGCAGCACGATGCCTACAAGCGTGCCCGCGAATACATGGACCGAGCAATCGCGTTGGTTCGTCCGGGTGCAACTACCGCAGACATCGTTGCAGTTTGGCCAAAGGCTGAAGAGTTTGGTTTCGCAAATGAAGAAGCAGCCTTCGCGTTGCAGTACGGCCACGGTGTTGGTCTTTCGATTTGGGAAAAGCCAATCTTCTCTCGTCTGGTTTCATTCGATCACCCAGAAGAACTTAAAGAGGGAATGGTGTTCGCGCTGGAAACCTACTGGCCATCAGCTGATGGTTGGGGTGCGGCACGCATCGAAGAAGAAGTTGTAGTTACTGCAACTGGATGCCAGGTCATCACCAAGTTCCCTGCCGAGGATCTGCTTGTTGCTGGTCAGCGCTACTACTCAGTTGGCGGACCACTACCACTGCAGCGTGACTCGCAGTCACACCTAAACACAGTTGAAGGTCGCGGCGGAAAATAAAAACATGTCAGCAAAAATGAAGGCAGCCGTTTACCACGCGAGTGGTGACGTACGAATTGAAGACAGAGACATACCAACACCGATAGCCGGTGAGGTGCTGCTTAAGATTCTGCGTTCAGGCATGTGCGGCACCGACGCTTCGGAATATAAGTCTGGTCCAAAGATTTTTGCAACGGTAAACAAGCACCCAATCAGCGGCCACCACGGCCCAATGATTTTGGGTCACGAATTTATTGGTGAAATTGTTGGCAACGTTGATGCTGCCTCTGGTTTCAAAACCGGAGACGTTGTTGCATCTGGCGCTGGAATCTCTTGTGGGCAGTGCAAGCGTTGCAAAGAAATGCGCACCAATCTTTGTGAGAAGTACGTGACTCTTGGTTTGAACCGTGATGGCGGCATGGCCGAATACGTTGCAGTTCCAACCAGCACGTTGGTAAAAGTTCCAGCGGGCTTGAGTCTGGATGCTGCGGGAATTGCACAACCATTGGCTGTTGGTTTGCACGCGGCTCGTCGTTCCGGTGTAAAAGACGGTGACAATGTATTGCTAATTGGATCTGGTGCAATTGGAACCTTTGTCTTGGCTGGGCTAAAGAAGCTGTTCAAGGCCGAGGTTGCGGTTTTAGATTTTGGCGGAAGTCGCTTGCAGCGTGCAGCTCGACTGGGCGCAGATCACACAGTTGAGGTCGGCGAAAATGCAGAGGCCGACATAAAGAAGATTTTTGGTGAGACTGGCATCAATGTTGTGATTGAGGCCAGTGGTGCGCCTGGTCAGTTGCAGTTTGCCATTGAGATGGTCAAGCGCGGCGGAACCATTTTGCAGGTGGGGTTGCCATCGGGAAAGCAAGAAATTGATGTGCACAAGATCGTGATGAGTGAGATCAACATTCAGACCACGCTTGCCCACGTCTGTGACCAGGACTTGGCACCGGCGCTAGAAATTTTGGGCGGTACAACCCTCGCCGACGAACTGATTGAGGGCGTTTACCCACTATCGGAAATCAGCAACCAACTTGAGCTACTTGGCACTGGCAAAATCCAGGGCAAAGTCCTATTTGATCCATCTCTTTAAGAACACAGGAATA
>CANGJO010000042.1 GCA_947454285.1 Microbacteriaceae bacterium
AACCGGAAACGCAACTCTTGACCTATTGATGCGTCGCGAACCGTCGCTGATTGATGATGGCCAACTGATGCCGGTCGAGGGTGATGACTACTTGCCGTCGGTGATCAACGCGGTTGAACGCATGCACCGCACGGTGTTGGCGATTCAGGGCCCGCCGGGCTCAGGCAAGACCTACCTGGGTTCGCGCACGATTGCTCACTTGGTGCAGCAGGGCAAAAAGATTGCGGTAGTTGCCAACTCTCACTCTGCGGTTGAGAACCTACTGGCCGGTTGCATCGATGCCGGAGTATCTGGCGCGGCCATTGCCAAGCAGCCTAAAAAGGAAGATCGCACACCTCGCGAGTGGACCACACCATCGGGTTATTCAGTCATGAAGAACTGGCGCGCAAAGCAGGCCGGTGGTTATGTGATTGGCGGTACCGCCTGGACTTTCTGCAGCAGCTACATCTTGCTAGAGGAATTTGACTACATCTTTATTGATGAGGCCGCTCAGTTCTCGCTGGTTGATGCAATTGCGGTTGGCGGCGGTTCAACCAACATGGTTTTGTTGGGTGACCCAATGCAGCTGACTCAGGTGGTGCAGGCCGTGCACCCTGGCGGCGTTGATAACTCGGCGCTTGGTCACTACATGGGCGACCAACAGATTCTTGATGCCCAGCACGGTTACTTTGTTGAGGTAACCCGCCGCATGCACCCAAGCGTTAACGCTCCGGTGTCTTGGTTGTCTTACCAAAACCGTTTGCACTCACATGCAGATGCCGCCGCGCAATCAGTTGCTGGCCTAACCCCTGGTTTTGAGTTGCACCCAATTGCGCACATTGGCAATTCGTCACACTCACCAGAAGAAGTAGCTGCCGTGCTGACGCTAACTCGCAAGCACCTTGAACTTGTTGGGCAAGATGACGTGCTGATCGTGGCGCCATACAACGCTCAGGTTGATGCAATTCGCGACGCTCTTGATACAGCTGGGCTTACCAATGTTCAGGTTGGCACCGTAGATAAGTTCCAGGGTCGCGAGGCACACATTGTGATTGTTTCGTTGGCGGCATCCACCGACGATGACGCACCGCGTGGTCTGGAATTCCTGCTGGATCGCAATCGCCTAAACGTGGCGCTCTCACGAGCCAAGACCAACAGCTATTTGGTTTACTCTCCAGAACTAATTCGCACCCGGTTCAACAATGTTGAAGACGTAAAGGCAATTAGTCGTTTGGCTGGCCTGTTGGAGTTTGCAAAGTAGGGTCTGCGCTTCCCAGCGCTTGACCAGTCGAGGCATGAGCAGCGGCGATTGCCTTGCGACCTGAGGGTAACAAGATAGCGGCAGCAGCAACTACTACCATCGCCCCGCCGGTCACGACTAGAAGGCTTTCAACTCGAAAAACATCCGCGAGTGGCCCAAGAATCGCCATACCCAATGGCATCGCTACCGAAATCACGATTCCAACAAAGCCAAATACTCGACCTTGGCGCTCAGGTTCAACTGTCTCCTGCAAAAGCGTCATCGCCGAGGTATAGAACGATGGCACAGCCACACCAATGATGAAGAACAGCACATAGTAAAGAATCAAATTTGTGGTGAATCCCAGAGCAACCGCCAAGACTCCAAAGAACATCGAGGTGCCAATAATCATCGAGATACGGTTTACCTTCTTGGCAAACACCGCAATCAGCGCGCCACCAAGTGCCATTCCAATACTGAACGAAACTTCAAGAACGGTTAGCTTCCATACTTCTGTGCCAAAGTTTCGCGCGATCATCAGCGGGGAGAGGTTTGAAGGTGCCACGGTGAGTAAAAATACGATTGCAAAAATACCCATCACCCAGCGCACGAGGTCATGAGTAAAGATGTAGCTGATGCCATCTTTAAGGTCTGCAAAGTATGAAGGTTTGTCGGCACTTGCGGCCCGGTCCAAGGTTGGCACTGCAATCAGGGTGAGCATTCCAATGCCAATCACCGCAGTGACAACATCAATGAAGAAAATCGGAACGATAGACATGTTCGCGTAAACCGCGGCGGCAGCTACTGGTGCCAGCAGGCCAAGCGCAGACTGAATGCTGCTGTTGATGCCGTTAACACTCATTAGTTTGTCTGTAGGCACAATTTGAGGAAGCAAAGCAGAAACCGCTGGCATCTGGACTCCCGCTCCAATAGAGCGCACTGTCATCACCAAACAGATCAGCCACAAATCACTAACACCAGAAAGCATTAGAAGCGCAAGACCTAGAGTTGCTAGGGCAATTACCGAGTCAGAAACGATAATCATTGCTCGACGATTTACACGGTCAGCCCAGACCCCCGCAAAGATCGAGACGATCGCTTGAGGCAAGAAGCCAAATACCGCGGCCAGTGCCAAAACTAATCCTGACTTGGTGGTCAAAGTTAGGTGCCACATGATTGCGTACTGCACTAAGAACGAACCAAACATTGAAACTGTTTGCCCGGTCATGAAAATTGCAACGCGCTTTTTCCAGCCCGGCATGTTTTCCGATGAATACATTTGGGTTATTCCTTAGGTAAGACTTTTAGAGTTTGCAAAGTAGGGTCTGCAACAAACGCAATTCTCACACCCATGTCGCGTGCCTTGAACAGCGCGCTTAGCGCTGCCTCTGTGATTCGCTCCCCCGGTGAAAGTACCGGTACACCCGGTGGGTAAGGGCAAATCATTTCGGCAGATACGCGGCCAACCGCATCCTTGGCATCAACTACTTCATAGCTAGAGAAGAACGCATCGCGCGGAGTAACAACTACCTCTGGCTCAATAGAGAACGCCGGCAGGATTTCAATGGGACGCGGCTCACCTTTGTGCGCCTCTACCGAGGCAATGATTTTCTTCACTAGATCGTTGATGCGGTCTGGAGTATCGGCGAAGGTGATCATTGGAATGATCAGGTCGCGGTTCGCCATCTCAACATCAATATTTGCGGCCAGTAGATCGGCTTCAATCTTGGTGCCATCGGCGCCGCAACCGCTCAGCAGAATCACAAGCTTTAGCGGGTCAATGTATTCGCCATCAATCACGTCAATGCCAGCGGCAACCAGTGCTGCACGGCCGCGCTCGGTGGCCTCAATTACCGGACCAATCAGCTCTTCACCATGACGCTCAAGTAGTGCACGCGCTGCATCAATAGAGGCAAGGATGCGACCACTCATCGATGTGGTCTGAGTTGAATCAAACATCTTGTTGAAACGCGCAAGATCAACGTATTCATCGCGAACCAAAACAAACGATGCCTGAGAGTAAGAAGGAAGAGTCTTGTGTGCACTGGTCACCACAATGTCTGCGCCCTCGGCAATTGGGTGGTTTGGCAGCTCCGGGTGGAAGCCATAGTGTGCGGCCCACGCCGCATCAACGATCAGTGGAATGCCAGCATCGTGACAAACCTTTGAAAGGCGCGGAATGTTAGACATGGTGCCAACGTATGAAGGCTCACCAATCAAAACTGCTTTTGCATCTGGGTGCGCAGCGATGGTCTCGGCCAAGCGAGTGGACGGCAGGTACTCAGGCAAACCGGTTGCCGGGTTAATCTCTGGGCGAATCCAAACCGGAATCACTCCGGCATAAACCATGCCAACCAAAACTGATTTGTGCAGTGTGCGCGAAACAATAACCTTGTCGCCAGGTGAGGCAACCGCCATCACCGCTGCGTGATTTGAACCCGATGATCCGTTTACTCCAAAACGGCAAAGTTCTGCGCCCCAAAGTTTTGCGGCAAGTGCCTCGGCTTCAAGAATCAGCGAGGGAGAAATTCTGTGTGGGTGGTTGCCAGGTAGAACTGGAATGTCACCATCAACAATGGCACCGGTCAGATCGGTGCGGCCTTTGTGGCCAGGGATCTGAAATGGCGACCTATCGGTTTCCATATCGCGGATCCACGCGTCTAGCAGGGGTGCGCTGGTGCGCAAACCCATTGGGTCTTTCGTATCAAGAAGTGTGGCTGCGCCAAATGCGTGCTGAGGCAATATCCCGCCTTTCGGTTTGTTCGGCTCTTAGCCTAATGAAATTGACACCGATGACAAAGGGACCAGATCTTTCGATCTGATCCCTTCATCGGAAAATCAGTTTGGGTTAAAACTCAACCTTGGTCACGTTGGTGTCTAGCAAGATGCCAGGACCGAATGTGGTTGAAAGTGCACCCTTGATTAGGTAGCGACCCTTTGAAGACGATGGCTTCAAACGTAGGATCTCGTCCATTGCAGTAGCTAGGTTGTCACCCAACTGCTCCTTGGTGAACGATGCCTTACCAATGATGAAGTGAAGGTTTGACTGCTTGTCAATGCGGAACTCGATACGTCCACCCTTGATGTCGTTTACAGCCTTCGCAACGTCTGGAGTCACGGTACCGGTCTTTGGGTTTGGCATTAGGTTACGAGGACCAAGCACCTTACCTAGACGACCAACCTTGCCCATAAGTTCTGGGGTTGATACTGCAGAGTCAAAATCGGTCCAGCCTGCGGCTACCTTTTCAATAAGTTCGTCTCCACCAACTTCGTCAGCGCCTGCTGCCTTAGCTGCATCTGCTGCAGCACCGGTTGCGAACACGATAACGCGAGCAGTCTTACCAGTTCCGTGTGGAAGTGAAACAGTTCCACGGATCATCTGATCTGCCTTGCGAGGGTCAACACCGAGCTTGAATGCAGCCTCGATGGTTGAGTCGAACTTCTTTGAACCAGTCTCGCGAATGATCGCTACTGCTTCAGCTGGAGTGTATAGCTTGCCTTCTTCGATAAGTTTGGCGGCTGCTATATAAGCCTTTGAGCGCTTTGCCATGCTGTTGTTCCTTTTCTAATTGGTCACAGTTGTGGTCAACGTACCGCGCACGGTACTCCCACGACTTAGTGGATGAGGTTTATTAAGCCTCGGTGGTGATTCCCATTGAGCGTGCAGTACCAGCGATGATCTTTGCAGCTGCATCAACATCGTTAGCGTTTAGGTCTGCCATCTTCTGCTCGGCAATCTTGTAAAGCGCGTCCTTAGACAAGGTTGCAACCTTCACGGTGTGAGGGGTTGCTGAACCCTTTGCTACGCCAGCTGCCTTCTTGATTAGCTCAGCTGCTGGTGGAGTCTTTAGAACGAATGTGAATGAACGGTCTTCGTAAACAGTAATTTCTACTGGGATTACGTTGCCCTTCTGGTCTGCAGTTGCGTTGTTGTACGCGGTGCAGAACTCCATAATGTTCACACCGTGCTGACCTAGTGCAGGACCAATCGGTGGAGCTGGGTTAGCAGCGCCCGCCTGGATCTGCAGCTTGATCATTCCGGTGATCTTTTTGCTCGGTGCCATTTGATTTTTCCTTTTGTTTGTTTGGAAACTTTTTAAAAACTATTTAGTTCAGTGCACCAACCTGCTCGAAGCCAAGCTCCACAGGAGTCTCGCGCTCGAACAGTGAAACAAGAACAGTAAGCTTGCCGCTTTCTGGCTTGATCTCTGAGATGGTGCCAGGAAGACCAGCGAATGATCCGTCCTTAATCATGATGCTCTCGCCAACCTTGAAATCGATGTTGACAGGAATTGCCTTGGCCTTGCCCTTTACGGCTACGCCACCCTTTGCAGCAGTCTTTGCAGCTGCTTCTTCAGGAAGTACAAACATTGACTTCAGCATGTTGAATGCCTCGTCTGGACGAAGTGGGGTTGGGTTCTGTGAGTTGCCAACGAAGCCGGTAACAGCTGGTGTGTGGCGAACAAGAGACCATGACTCTTCGTTCATTTCCATGCGGATCAAAACGTAACCAGGAATACGAACTTTGGTAACTAGCTTGCGCTGACCGTTCTTGATCTCGATGGTGTCTTCCATCGGAACTTCGATCTGGTAGATGTCGTCTCCACCTTCGATAGCAAGCTTGCGGTTTTCGATGTTCTGCTTAACGCGCTTCTCGTAACCTGCGTAAGAGTGAATTACGTACCACTTGCCAGGCTGGCGACGAAGCTCTGCCTTGAACTCGCGGTAAGGATCGTCTGAGCCGCCTTCGCTAACTTCAGCTGCAACTTCGGCTGCCTCTTCTTTAGCTTCTGCGATAGCTTCTTCAACTTCTAGGTCCTGCTCAAGTTCTGCAGCAGCATCTTGAGCTAGGTCAGCAAGGTCAGCATCGGCTTCAGCAATTACTGCGTCAGCAACAACGTCTTGAACCTCGGCTACTGCCTCTAGTTCGTCGCGTTCTGTATCAGTCAATTCGATTTCCTTACTTAAATTCTTTTAATTACGCGGTTGGTGTGAATACGAAAACAACACCCTGGTAGAACAGCCAGTCAAGAAGCGAGATGACAAGCATCACAACTGCAACGAAAGCCAAAACCACACCGGTGTAGTTGCGAAGCTCTGCCCAAGTTGGCTTGGTGACCTTCTTCAACTCACTGACAACCTGCTTGAAGAACAGGATGATGCGTGCGATGAAGTTGCGGCTTGATGCCTTATCGGCTTTCGCCTTTTCGACTACATCTTCTGAGACTTGCTCTAGCTCTTCAGCCATGCTCATTCCTTCTTCTTTAGTTTGAAACTCTTGTACTACTTGCAGGGCGGACAGGACTCGAACCTGCAACCCTCGGTTTTGGAGACCGATGCTCTACCAATTGAGCCACCACCCTTTGAGGGAAAATTCAACAACGCAAGCAGCAGTCATCCGGGCGTCAAAAAATTAGATAAATCTAAGAATTGATTAATTTGCCAGATTAGGCTTCCTGAGTTGTCAAACTCACTTCCTAAAGGATACCCGCCGACGCCCAGTAATGCAAAGGGAAAGTCGCGGGACGCGGGCACTGGGGTTGCCGTTGTAACCTTTATCCATGCCTGAATTCCCACGTATCTCAAAGCGCATTGGCGCGATCGCCGAATCTGCGACCCTAAAGGTAGACGCCAAGGCCAAGGCCCTTCAGGCAGCCGGTCGCCCAGTCATCTCTTATGCAGCTGGCGAGCCAGACTTTGCCACCCCGGCGCACATCGTTGAGGCGGCCGCAATTGCCGTTCGAGACCCTAAAAACCACCGATACACCCCGGCCGTGGGCCTTCCAGACCTGCGCGAGGCCATTGCCCACAAGACCAAGGTTGATTCCGGCACCGATATCACCGCGGCTCAGGTTGTGGTGACCAACGGCGGTAAGCAGGCCGTTTATCAGGCGTTCGCCACCATTGTGGACCCGGGCGACGAGATTTTGATGCCAACCCCGTTCTGGACCACCTACCCGGAGGCCATTCGTTTGGCTGGCGGTGTTCCGGTTGAGGTTTTCGCCGGTGCCGACCAGAACTACAAGGTGACCGTGGCTCAGCTTGAGGCGGCCCGCACCCCTCGTTCAAAAGTGCTGCTTTTTGTTTCACCTTCTAACCCAACCGGTTCGGTTTACACCCGCGAAGAGACTGAGGCAATTGGTCGCTGGGCCTACGAAAACGGTCTTTGGGTAATCACCGATGAGATCTACCAGAACCTGACTTACGACGGCCTAAAAGCTGTTTCAATCACTGAGGCAGTGCCTGAGCTAATCGACCGCACCATCTTGGTGAACGGTGTTGCTAAGACTTACGCAATGACCGGTTGGCGTTTGGGCTGGATGGCTGGCCCACTTGACGCAATGAAGGCTGCCGGAAACTTGCAGTCACACTTGTCTTCAAACGTTTCAAACATTTCACAGAAGGCAGCGCTGGCTGCGTTGACCGGCCCACAGGACGAAGTGATTGCAATGCGCGATGCATTTGATCGCCGTCGCAAGGTTGCAGTTGCGGAGCTAAACAAGATTGCCGGATGGAATGCGCCAATGCCTCAGGGTGCTTTTTATGTTTACTCTGACGTGACCGGATTGCTTGGTCGCGAGTGGGGTGGCAAGACCATCAACACTTCGCTAGAACTTTGCGATTACATTCTTGATGCTGCCGAGGTTGCACTGGTACCTGGTGAAGCTTTTGGTCCGTCAGGTTACGTGCGATTGTCATACGCGCTTGGTGATGCTCCGCTGCTTGACGGAATTCAGCGTTTGCAAAAACTATTTGGCTAAAAGCCAATCATGTTTGGTTCCGGCACAAGGTTGATGCCGAACTTATTTGACACGCGCACCTGAACGTATTCGGCAAGCTGCAAAATTTCTTTTGCGGTTGCTCCCCCG
>CANGJO010000043.1 GCA_947454285.1 Microbacteriaceae bacterium
CGAAATGATTGCAGCAGTTGGTATTGATCTTGAAGCTGACAATCTTGATCTTTACGGTGGCGTTGGTTTGTTCACCGGAACCATCGCTGCAAAGTTTGGTAAAGACTTGCGCATGACCACGGTTGAGTCATTCCGCACTGCAACTGAGGACGCAACTTTGAACCTTGCCGACTTGCCAAAGGTAAAAGCGGTTTGTTCAGCAACCGAGCGCTTCTTAAACGAGCGCGTTGGCAACTTGGATAAGGGCGGCAAGGTTGCTAGCCCACGAAATTCAACTATCGTGCTTGACCCACCGCGCGCTGGCGCAGGTGCCAAGGTGGTTGGCCAGTTGTTAGCTATTGCGCCGGCACACATTGTCTATGTTGCGTGTGACCCGGTTGCGCTTGCCCGCGACCTAAAGCCGTTGCTTGCCGGTGGCTACGAGCTAAAGGCGCTGCGCGCGTTTGACCTGTTCCCACACACTCACCACGTTGAGGCCGTAGCCAGTTTGGTTCGAAAGGCTTAACCATGCAGCTACGTGAACGCGATAAGCCAATCTGTGTTGCGATCGTTGATGATCACGATGCGATTCGCTTTGCGTTCAAGGCTGCCTGCGGTGAATTTGGTTTTGAGTTTTGCGATTCAGCCGGTTCGGTAACTGAGCTACTGGACAAAAATCCGGATATCCGCTGCGACGTTGTGGTGATGGATCTCTCGCTGGCCGACGGTTCCATCGTTGCCGAAAATGTGACCAAGCTTTTGAAGACCGGTGCACAGGTAGTAATTTTTAGCATCGCCGACAAGCAGAATTTGGTTCGCGCCGCGCTGAAGGCAGGTGCGGCAACCCTGGTGCCTAAGGCGCAGTCCATGGAAGATCTGGCATCTGCAATTCGTCTGGTGGCCGACGGCATCTATGTGAATACCCTGCAAACAGCTGCTGCTATTGACTCAGATACTGAGTTCAAAACAGCAAATCTTTCACCGCGTGAACGAGAGGTGCTGAGTCTTTATGCATCTGGCTTTGCACTTAAGCAGGTTGCCACCGAATTGAACATAAAGATTTCCACCGCCAAGGAACACATCGACCGCGTGCGCGCCAAGTACTCTGTGCTGGGTCGCCCGGCTTCAACTAAGACTGAACTTTTGGTTCGCGCGATCGAGGATGGAATTCTCGAAGAGAGTTCGTTGTAATGTTGCGCATTCAGCGCGTTGAGCCCAACAAAACTTTGGCTCTATCTAGAGTCAACTCATTGCTGGAGCGCGTTTTCAGTGTGGCCGCATCTTTAATTGGCCTACAGACTTTCACCAACGCACTGACTCAATACAGCGAACATGTTCTTCACCCATTCTGGTTTTGGTTGAACTTTGCCCTGTTAGGTGGCGCACACCTTTCAATTGTTTACCTAGTGTGGATTCACGGCGACGGCCGACTTGGATTTATTGCCCTCACTGTGAGCACGTTGTTTTCCATAATCACATGGACCTTCCAGCTGGGGGACGGTTCACTTCGCGTGGGCGAGCAACCTTGGATTTGGTGGTCCGTGGGTGTTGCGGGCATCAGTGCAGTTGGCGGGTTTGGTGTTTTCCTATCGGGTTTCTTCTTGGTCATTCTTCCGGCGATGTGGTTCTTCCTTCAGATTTCGGATATTGGTATACCGGTATCACCGCTGCTGGCACTGCAGGACGCCAGCTTTTCATTTTTGTTTAGCTCTGTGCTTGCCGGATTTGTTTGGGTGCTGCGCTATGAGTCATCAAAAGTAGACGAGGCAAACCAGAAAGCAAACATTGCTGCAATCGATCTAGCCCGCGCCGATGCAATTTTGCGAGAGCGTGATCGCGTAGATGCGTTGGTGCATGACTCGGTGCTGACCACGTTGTTGGTCGCGGCGAAGGCAGAGGACCAGTCCGCGCAAAGGCACGCCCAAGAACTTGCCGAAACGGCGATCCAGAAGTTAATTACTGCCGATACCCTTCTAAACACCGATGAATCAATCTCAGTCAGCTCACTCTTTAGTGCGCTTGAGGTTGCGATTCAGCGACAGTCAGAAGTTGTTTCAGTTGAAATTGAAGGCTCGACTGATCACCTGGTGCCGGGCGAGGTAGCCGACGCGGTTGCCGAGTCAACCCTGCAGGCGTTGGCGAATGCCCTTAATCACGCGGGCGCGAATGCCACCGTGCAGGTGTTCTTGAAAGGGACTGCAAAGGGATTCAAGATTGTGGTCAAAGACAACGGCCGCGGCTTTAGGCCATCACGCGTGCCTAAGAATCGCGTGGGCTTGAAGCTGTCAATCATTGGTCGCGTACAGGCAGTAGGCGGCAAGGTTTTCATTGATTCCAAAATTGGAATCGGTACCAACGTAATCATTGAATGGAGTGCAGCGTGATTCGCATTCCTAGATGGCTTGTGGCTATTCTTGGTCTCCTGTTTGGGCTGCTTCACGCGGGTCTTGGGTTTGCTTCTCTAAATTCCTATAAAGACCCAGCCCTAGCAATTACGTCGATTTTGATCTACATTTTGGCAATCGTTGCGTCCATGGTTTTCTATCGGGGGCCAGACTTACCAATGCCGCAAGCAATCTTCAATCTTGCGGTGGCAGCACTTGTTCCGTTGCTGACCAACTACAACCTGGATCCTAAAACTGCCGACATGTATTCAACTTGGTATGTAGTTGGCATCGCAACCTTGATGGCAACCACCGCGGTTCGCCAACAGAAATTCATTGCTTGGCTTGGCACCGCAATTCTGGTGACTCAGGTAATTTCTTGGGCCGGGTTTAGTGCCGGAATTCAGATGGGTCTAATCGGCGCGCTGATGTTGGTTTTTTCTGGCCACACCATTTCTGTTGGTTTGCGAAACGCGTACCGCGACACCATGGCCTTCACAAAATTGGCACTCGACACCCAAACGGAAAAAGTTGTTAACGCAGCTGCCAGCGAAGAGCGCCGAGCTCGCCTAGACAGCGCGCTAAGGGGAGCGCTGCCAATGTTGAACATCATTAAGAGCAGTCACGGCAAGTTATCTGAAGATCAAAAACAAGAGGCGCGTCTTCTTGAAGCATCGCTTCGTGATGAGATTCGTGGCCGCGGTCTGATGACCAATTCAATTCGTGACGAAGTGAAGGGTGCCCGCTTGCGCGGCGTTGAAGTTGTTTTGCTTGATGAGGGTGGCCTGGATCAACTTACTCAAAATCATCGAAATGAAATTCTTGTTCAAGTCGCAGAAGCAATTGCCGGTGTGAAAGAGGGACGAATTACTTTGCGTGCGCCGGCAGACGAGGCCTGGAGAGTGACCTTGGTTGCCACCCGTGCGGGTGTAGCCAAACCAGATTTGTGGTTGAAGTTCTAACCAGACAAAAAGTCCAGTTAAAAGAAAAGAGCGGCTCTCGCGAGCCGCCTTTTCAGTCCCCAATCAGGATTTCGCCTGACCCCAGATCTAATCGCCATTCCCCTTATCGGCGATAAAACCTTCGCTTTCCAGTATGAGTGTTAGCGAATAGGGGATGGTTCAAAACTGCGTCCCCTCTTAGGGGGACATTTGATAACGGTTATAAATACTTAGTTCAAGCCGCTTCTGTAGGCACCGCGCCACTGGCCAGGTCCCGGGTTAATCGAGTTGCGCAATTGCGAGGCATTGCGTGACCAAGATGATTTGAGAGGGCGCTCGTAACCAGAGCTGCTGGCGGCTTCTTCGGCATGGGCGGCCTCGAGCACGGCAATTACCGTGGCTAATTCCTCTGGCGTTGGTGCGCCAGAAACAACCTGCAGTGATTCGCTAAATTCAGTCATCGTTCCGTGTCTATTTTGTTTGGGCCGATTTACAGCGGAATGTTTCCGTGCTTCTTAGGTGGCAAGTTTGAGCGCTTGGTGCGAAGCGCGCGCATTGCCTTGATCACCTGGATGCGAGTCGCGCTTGGCTCGATGATGCCATCAAGCTCGCCGCGCTCTGCTGCCAAGAATGGTGAAGCAACGTTATAGGTGTACTCGGCGGCCAGCTTTGAGCGAACCGCAGCCACATCCATGCCTGCTTCCTCTGCCTTCTTGATTTGATCGCGGAACAAAATGTTCACTGCACCCTGACCACCCATTACAGCGATCTCGGCGGTTGGCCAAGCAAGGTTGATATCTGCACCAAGCTGCTTTGAGCCCATAACGATGTATGCGCCTCCGTAAGCCTTGCGAGTGATCACGGTTACCAGTGGCACGGTAGCTTCTGCGTATGCGTAAAGCAACTTGGCTCCACGACGAATCACACCGGCCCACTCTTGATCGGTGCCCGGTAGGTAACCAGGTACGTCAACCAAAGTAAGAATTGGAATTGAGAACGCGTCACAGAAGCGCACGAAGCGTGCAGCTTTTTCACCGGCCTCAATGTTTAGTGTTCCCGCCATCTGCTGTGGCTGGTTGGCAACGATACCAACGCTGCGACCATCAACGCGTGCGAAACCAATCAAGATGTTTGGTGCGAACAGCGGCTGCACCTCAAGGAATTCGCCACCGTCAACGATGCCCTCGATCACGGTCTTCATGTCGTAAGGCTGGTTTGGTGAGTCCGGAATGATGGTGTTCAGTTTTTCGTCGGCATCGGTGATTTCAAGTTCACCCTCTGGCGCGTACTGAACGGTTTCAGAAAGATTATTTTCTGGCAGGTAGCTAAGCAGTGCGCGTGCGTAGTCGATTGCATCAGCTTCGTCGTCGGCTAGGTAGTGAGCGACACCAGAGCGCTCGTTGTGCGCACGTGCTCCACCAAGTTCTTCCATGCCGACGTCTTCGCCGGTAACAGTCTTGATAACGTCTGGTCCGGTAACGAACATGTTTGAAGTCTTGTCGACCATGATTACGAAGTCGGTAAGTGCTGGTGAGTAAACCGCACCACCGGCAGCCGGGCCCATGATCAATGAGATCTGTGGAATTACACCAGAGGCCATTGTGTTGCGCTTAAAGATTTCGCCGTACTTACCAAGAGCGATAACACCCTCTTGAATACGTGCGCCTCCCGAGTCAAGAATTCCAATGATTGGAACGCCGGTTGCGATTGCAAGATCCATGACCTTGATGATTTTGTTTCCGGCAGCTTCACCAAGTGAGCCACCAAAGATTGTGAAGTCCTGTGAGAACAGAGCAACCTGACGACCGTGAATCGTGCCAACACCGGTGACCACTGCGTCACCGTAAGGGCGATTCTTGTCCATGCCAAAAGCAGTTGATCGGTGTCGAACGTATTCGTCGATCTCAACGAATGAACCCGGGTCAAGCAGCATCTCGATACGCTCGCGTGCGGTGTTCTTGCCCTTGGCGTGCTGCTTGGCGATTGCGGTTTCGCCGGCTGCGGTCACTGCTTCGTGATAGCGCTGACGAAGGTCCTCTAGCTTGCCCTTAGTGGTGGCAATGTCAGGGTTCAAACGGATTGCCTGCGTGAAAGTGTTCTCAAAGGTCATGGACTTCACTTTACCCAGTGAAAAGCACCATTCCTTTGGCAGTTTGCTACTGCGAATCGCAAAATCTGCTGTGTGAAACCTACAGACAGTACCCTTAGATCATGGATTTCCCGAAAAGTAGCCGGATTGCCGCCCATTTTGAGTTTGTGGCAGAAACCGGCTCGACCAACGCTGATTTGATTGCCAATACGGCCAACACCGATGATTTCAGCGTGCTGGTGGCTGGGTTTCAATCGGCCGGGCGTGGTCGTGCCGGGCGCGACTGGTTGGCCCCTGCCGGTAGCTCGCTCTTTGTATCGGTGTTGTTGAAGCCGGCTGGCGTTGCCGCAACTAATTTTTCTTGGTTGCCGTTGTTGGCGGGATTGGCGATGACCAAGACTGTAGCCGCGCTGATTCCAGATGCACCGGTGGGGTTGAAGTGGCCAAACGATGTGTTGGTTGGCGAAAAGAAAATTTCTGGCGTGCTGAGTGAGCTGATTGGCGACTTGAGCGGCGTAGTAATAGGTGCGGGTTTGAATGTGCGCCAAGACAAAGCGGAGTTGCCGATCGAAAACGCAACATCTTTGAAGCTTGAGGGCGCTCAGGCGCTAGAGCTTGATGATGTGTTGGCAATTTATTTGGAAAACCTTCGCGGATTATATGAGCCGTGGGTGGCCGCCGGCGGAAGTGCCGTGGCAAGTGGATTGCGCAATCAGGTTATTGATGCCTGCGTGACTTTGGATCGTGCGGGCACTAATCGAGTGCGTGCGATTTTGCCTGGAGATGAAGAGCTTGTTGGTGCGGCAGTTGGCATCGACGATACCGGCAGATTGATTTTGCAACCGGATGCTCAGAAAGACGTTGTCGCTGTGGCTGCCGGAGATATTGTGCACCTGCGACACAATTAACTAGATGAGTTTTTTAGCTGAGCAGCGCATTGCGCGAATTCGACCACGCGGTTCGAAACTATTTTTTCCAAGCGTCTTTTTATTTGCCGCATGTTTTGCGTTGGCGTTTTTTGGTGGCCGCCTTGCCGAGCAGTGGCAGTACACCGTGCTCTACATCGTGGCCGGCTCAGTAACTTTTTTCTTTTGGTTTATTCCAGTGCTTCGCTTCATGAGCACATTTCTAGAAGTCACAACGACTCGCGTGCTTTACCGTTCCGGATTGCTGGGGCAGAAGCGTCGCGAGGTTAGCCTGACTCAAATCAAAGATGTTCAGCTCACGAGGGGACGATCAATCAGCATTGTGGTCGAAGGCCAGGAACCCTTTGTGATTACTGGGATTCCAAAGCACAAGATGGTAGCCGTCGAGATTGATCGACTAGCTGCTGCAATATAGAAGCATCAATAGATAGGACCGGCATGACCAAGCAAACCCCGCGCGTAGGCGTGATTGGTGGCGGCCAGCTGGCGCGCATGATGACGCCACCGGCTATCAACTTGGGTTTGCAAATCAAAGTCTTGGCCGAGGCAGCAGGTTCATCGGCAGAGTTGGCAACCACAATGGTTGGCGATTACAACCAACTTGATGTGGTTCGCGAATTTGCCCGGACCGTAGACGTAATTACCTTTGATCACGAGCACGTTCCGCTTGCTGTTTTGCGTGCGCTTGAAGCAGACGGCGTTAACGTTCAGCCACCAAGCAAGGCACTTGCATTTGCACAAAACAAATTGCACATGCGTCAGCAGCTTGGCGAACTTGGTTTGCCAATGCCAGCCTGGGCAGAGATTCACGATGCTGCTTCGCTAGATGACTTCATTGCCGCCAACGGTGGCGTAGCAATTTTGAAAACACCCATAGGCGGTTACGACGGCAAAGGTGTGCGCGTGGTGCGTTCATCGGTGGACGCCAAGGATTGGCTAGAAAACCTTGCCGATTTTGGTGGCAGTTTGCTGGCCGAAGAAAAAGTTGATTTTGTACGCGAACTAGCGCAGTTGAGTGCGCGCACTCCTGGTGGCGAGTTCAAGGCTTGGCCGCTGGTTGAGACCATTCAAGAAAACGGCGTTTGCTCTGCGGTGATGGCACCGGCTCCAGCAGCAAGTGCAGAAACTCTTGCCGCCACCGCAGATATCGCAAAGCGCGTTGCCGAGGCACTAGGTGTAACCGGTGTGCTTGCGGTTGAGATGTTTGAGGCCCGCGATGGACGAATCGTGATCAACGAACTTGCCATGCGTCCGCACAACTCGGGACACTTCAGCATTGAGGGTTCGGTGACTTCACAATTTGAGCAGCACCTGCGTGCAGTGTTGGATTTGCCGCTTGGTTCAACCGCTCCGCGTGCAGCACACTCTGTGATGGTGAACCTGCTTGGCGTTGATGACAAAAATAATTTTGTGCAGGCACTTGATAAGGCACTGCAGTCTCACCCCGATGCCAAGGTGCACACCTATGGAAAGGGCGCACGTGCTGGCCGCAAGATGGGGCACATCACCGTGGTTTCTGATTCAGCAGAGCACGCACTTGCCGAGGCCAGAGGCGCTGCAGCCGTTTTGCTACGGGGATAACCAAGGCCGCTTGGGTAAAATTTGAGGGTTGCCGCATAAAAGGAGCCC
>CANGJO010000044.1 GCA_947454285.1 Microbacteriaceae bacterium
CTAAGCGCCTTTGCCCTACTTTTCCTTGGTGGCATTGACCTACTTGCTCAGGGCTTTCCAGCTCTAATCACTACGGCAATTTTGGCGGTGGCCATTCTGTTTGCCGCTCAAATTCCTGCAATTAGTATTTCGCTGACTGTGATTGGCACGGCTGTTGAAATCTGGTTAGGGCTGTCTCCGGTTGCCGGCGGCATGAGTGCTGCCATGGCCTTGTTTCTAACAGCAGCTTTCGCGAGCAGAATTTGGTACTCAATCTGCCTTTCGGTCACGATCGTGGTTGGTCTTGTGGTTGCCTGGGCTAATACTTTTGGTCTGCCACTTGGCTCCGAAATCTATGGTCTAGCTTTTCAATCTGAGGTTGCAAAAACATCGGCGTTCCTGGTTTTGAGTTTGCTGGTAGGCGCGGGCAACATTCTTTTTTGGTTGTTGGGCCGTTTGGCTATTACCTATGAGGTTTACGTTGGAACAGAATTTGACCGTGCGCTTTCTGCTGACACTCAGGCAAAGCTCTCGCTTGAAGTTGCCGAGCAAAACGAACGATTTGAAATCGCACGTGACATTAACGAGCTAATCATTCAAAAGGTCACGGCAGTTATTTCGCAGGCTGAGGGCGGTTCTTATGCGGCCAAGGCCGATCCAAGTTCTGCGCTTCGATCTCTTGAGCGCGTTGCTGCAAGTGCACGTGCTGCTCACACAGAGTTGCGCCGCCTGTTTGACATGTTAAACAAGACCCACAGCGTTTCGGCAGCCCCACCGGGAATAGAAGAACTGCAAAATCTTGCAATTACCTATCGTGAATTTGGCTACAACGTTTCGATTACTCACGAGGGTCCACGTTTTGAAATTGCCGAGGGCGCTGGGCTTGCGATTTATCGAATCGTGTTTGACTCTTTGGAAAACGTTAAGCTGCACTGCATTGTTGGTACCGATGTTTCTATTGCATTCTCTTGGGTCGAAGAGGGTCTTCAAGTTTTGATTAAAGACAATGGCGTTGAATCCATGCGCCGCAGTCAGGTAAGCCTTGACGTTGAGGACGCTGGCTACACAGCTGAAGACGACGCTCGTTCACTTGTCGAAACAATCAAGGGCGCAGGACTTACCGCAATGCGTGAACGCGCATCACTCTACGGTGGAGGAATCGAAGCAACTCGCGTTCCAGGTGTTGGATTCACAGTCTCAGCAATCTTCCCGCACCTGCGTTCTCTGGCCGGCAAGAAATAGCCATGGCTGAAGTTCTGCGCATTGGGCTCATTGATGCTGATGTCGACATTCGTTTTGGCAGGCGCATGGTGATTGATTCCCAGCCTGACTGCAAAGTGGTCTTCGAAGAAGAAAATGCTGCAGATGCGCTGGTACGTGCGCCAGAAGCACTGATTGACGTCTTAGTAATAGATCACCGTGTACGTGGACTAGATGGAATTGCTTTGGTTGAGAAACTGATTCCGCTTTATCACGAGGCAAGTTCAGACGTGCCCTCAATTATTTTGACCGGCCCTTACTTCAGCTACGAGCTGCTGCTGGCCAGCATTGCGGCCGGTGCCACCGACCTAGTCACACTGGACTCCGAGTCTGGCGAACTACTAAAGGCTATTCGCAGCTGTGCTGCAAGCGAAGACGTTCTAGATTTCGACTCTCTGCGCAGTCTGGTTAGCCGAACCAAGGGTGTGGAGTTTGACGTGCCAGATATCTTGGTAAAGCTGGGAACCCTTGATGAAAAGGAAGCGGCAACCCTAGAGCAGTTCAAGTCTGGCTTGGATGACGACGCAATCGCCAGGGCAATTGATGTGCCCAAGTATCGAGTTCGCCAGGCCATGAAGTCGATTCTGGCCAAGTGTTCACTTGCTACCAGAGCGCAACTATTTTTGGCGATCAATGCTGCGGATGGAAAAAATGGCTAAGCAATCATCAGTTACTTCCATCTCTATTGGCGTTGGTCTGGCGACCGGGCTCTATGGCATCTCCTTCGGTGCGCTATCGGTTGCGGCAGGTTTAGATATTTGGCAAACCCAGGTGCTGAGCCTGCTTATGTTTAGCGGTGGCTCACAGTTCGCCTTCGTTGGTGTGATCGCAGCTGCCGGTGGCGCCGGAGTTGGCACCGCCGGGGTAGGGGCAGCGATTATTTCTGCTTGGTTGCTTGGTATTCGAAACGGTTTCTATGCAGTTCGACTTGCGCCAATTCTGAATCGCGTTGGACTTGGCAAGTTAGTGCCGGCAATGTTGACCATCGATGAATCAACAGCAGTATCAACCTCTCAAGCCGAGCATGAAAATCAGGTTCGCGGATTTTGGTTAACCGGGGCGGCAGTTTTTGTTTTTTGGAATTTGATGACACTTGCCGGCGCAATCCTTGGCGATGCTCTTGGTGACCCGTCTAAGTGGGGGCTCGATGCCGCAGCCGCAGCCGCATTCCTTGGTTTGCTGTGGCCGCGCCTGAAAGAACGACAGGCAGTTGCAGTTGCCGCCGCTGCGCTGATTATTGCTACTGCTGCAACCCCATTCCTATCTGCCGGTGTGCCGGTGTTGCTTGCCGGTGTAGCCGCAGTTGCTGTTGGGTTGTTCAACTGGTTCGCCAATAAATCTGAAAATGGAACCGGAGCCAACGCATGAGTCTCTGGTTAGGAATTCTGTTGGCGAGCGCGGCGGTTTACTCGTGGAAAATTTTGGGATTCATGGTTCCAAGTTCAGTATTGCAGCACCCAACCATCTCACGAATCGCGAATCTACTGACCGTTGCACTGTTGTCTGCGTTGCTGGGCGTTCAGGGATTGACCGGGGGTGGCGAGATTCACTTTGATGCGCGAATTCCGGCTCTAGGTGTAGCTGCTATCTTGCTTTACTTCAGGGCACCATTCGTGGTGATGGTTGCGGCTTCCGCGCTTGTCGCAGCGCTGCTCAGACTATTTTTTGGCGGCTAGCTAAAACGCACCAAAGCAAACTAGGCCTCTAGGTTGTCTTTACCTGGTAGCCAAGTTAGCCCAGGCGTACCCCAGCCGTTGTCGGCAATGATGTCACTGGAAATTTCTTTCCACGGCTCTGCCAATCGATCAACGTAAAGCAAGCCATCAAGGTGATCAAATTCGTGTTGGAAGATACGCGCAAACCAGCCATCGGCTTCAATGCGAATTGGTTTTTTATCTAGGTCAACACCGCTGACCACCACGTGCTCTGCGCGCTTCAGTGGAAAGCGCTCACCCGGCACCGATAGACATCCTTCGATCTCCGTGTCTTCATCTGCGGGCTCATCAACAATCGGTCCAACTTCAAGCTTTGGATTAATGATTACCCCGCGTCGTTCGTTGCCTTCGTCATCTGCGTAGTCATAGGTAAAAATGCGCAAACCAACACCGATTTGTGGTGCAGCTAGTCCAACTCCAGGAGCTTTGTCCATGGTCTCGTACATGTCGGCAACCAGCTGGCGAAGCTCTTCATCGAAGACTTCAACTTCGCGGGCGCGGCTGTGAAGCACCGGTTCGCCGGTGATGCAGATGGGTCTAATGGTCATTAGGTAAATTTACCGCCTAGCCTGCCCGCATTCAGGTAGCCAGCGGGATATAGTCGAATGGATATGTTGTTTAGCGAAGCAAACCAAATGTTGGCCTATGGGCCAGGCGTTGATGCTCGCGCTTTGGCGATTCTTCTGGCCGTCTTGGCCGCGGTTGCCCTTGCTTTTGGGGCGCAATTTCAAAACGACGCGGTCTCTGATAAGAGTGCAGTTTCAGAAAAGAAGCCAGGCAAGATTGGTCGCGGTTCGCTTTCGATCAAACAACTCTTCTCGCTTTTGATCAAACCAAAGTGGCTTAGTGGCACAGCATTTATGGCGCTTGGCATTGGTTTGCAGCTTGTCGCACTTTCGCTTGCGCCGCTGATTGTGGTTCAACCAGTTGGTGCAATTGCTTTGGTGATCACCTCACTGCTTAACGCACGAGTGACCAAGACCAGACTCAATCGTGGCACTATCGTCGCAATCTCACTTTGCACACTTGGTATCGCCGCCTTTGTTGCAATGGCCTCGGGTGTAGCTAACGAGAGCGTGCTAAACGACGATCGTCTTCGTGAAGTGCTTGGCGTGCTTGGCGTGATTCTCGTGATCTTCACAGTCTTGTTTTTCACCCTGGGTCGTCAGGCCAAGGCGCTTACCTACGTGATTGGTGCCGGGGTGCTCTACGGGTTCGTAGCCACTCTGGCCAAGGTGGTAATTCAGCGCATCTACCAAACCCAATTTGAATGGTTAACGGTTTTTTGCCTCGTGGCGCTTATCGGTGCTGTTTCTTTGGGTAGTTGGTTCGTGCAGAACGCCTATTCTTCTGGCCCACCTGATTTGGTGATTGCCGGTTTGACCGTGATTGACCCGCTCGTAGCGGTGAGCATTGGTATCGTCATCCTGGGAGAGGCCACCTCAGCGAATCTTCCGGTGATTTTGGGCTTTGGTTTGAGCGCGATTGTGGCTGTTATTGGCGTAATTCTTCTGTCGAAGGTACATCCTGAGCTCACCCTCAAGCCGGCCAAGGGGTAAAATCTAGGTATTGGGCTATCCCAATCGTTCCCCCTTAAAAAAGGCTCAGTCTTGACCCCTGCTACAACCCCTGTGGCCAATAAGCCACTAACCATCGTGATTGGCTGCGATACCTTCCCGCCAGACATTAATGGTGCGGCTCGTTTTGCCGAGCGCCTAGCCGGTGGTTTGGCTCGTCACGGTCACGACGTTCACATCGTTGCCGCAGCCTACGACAGCAACCACGGATCGTTCACTGAGATCCACGATGGTCAGGCGTTGACCGTGCACCGCATCAAGAGTTTCCGCATTCCGCAGCACAAGACTTTGCGTTACGTTTGGCCATTTACTTTGAAGGCCAAGACCGATGAAATTCTGCGCAAGGTCAAGCCAGACGCGGTACACATTCAGTCGCACCTAATCATGGGTCGCTACCTGGTGAAGAGTGCCAAGCAGCAGGGCATTCGACTGCTGGCAACCAACCACATCATGCCAGAGAACTTAATTCAGTACTCCGTGATCATTCCAAAGTTCTTTGAAAAGACCGCGATGAAGATGGCCTGGGCCGATGCTGGGCGAGTGCTCAAGCAGGTTGACTTCATCACCACACCAACTCGTCGTGCTGCAGAGTTGCTTGAAGCTGCTGCCGGAGTAAACGACGTGCTGGCGATCAGTTGCGGTATCGATGCCTCTAAATTTGCCAATGCCACGCCAACCACAAACGAGACTCCAAGAATCTTGTTCCTTGGCCGCCTGGACTATGAGAAGCACATTCACAACCTGTTGAAGGCTGTGGCCATGCTGCCAAAGAAGTTGAACACTCAGGTTGAAATTGTGGGTGATGGTGGCGAGCGTAAACATCTAGAAGATCTTGCATTGGAACTTGGTATTGCCAAGCAGGTTAAGTTCCTTGGTCACATCACCGAAGAAGAACTTCCAAAGGCATACGAGCGTGCAACCGTTTTTGCAATGCCTTCTATTGCCGAGCTTCAGAGTATTGCCACCATGGAGGCCATGGCTTCTGGTCGACCGGTAGTAGCTGCGAATGCGATGGCTCTGCCGCACCTGGTGCACGATGGCGACAACGGTTACCTTTTTGAACCAGACGACGTGCAGCAGTTCGCTGACCGCCTAAAGAAAATTCTTACCGCCGATCAGGTAGAACTTGATCGTTTGTCAGAAAACTCACTGCACCTTATTCAGTCGCACGATATCGAACGCACGCTCTCCATCTTTGAGGGACTGTACCGCGGCGACCAGGAATCAGATCGCACCTCTGACGACAACAGCGAGACCTACACCCAGGCCATCGGTGTTCTTCCAGAGCCGCTGCACAATCGCGTGGTTGAACTGCGTGAGCGCGCCAAGGCACTGCGTGAGGCGGCTGCCGATCTTCGTGGTGAGGTAGTTGATGAAGTAAGAGAAAAGCTTGAGGATCTTCGCGAAGAAGTTAAGAAGTCCGCAAAGAAAACTGCAACCAAGGCTAAGAAAGTTGTCAAGAACGCCACCGAGCGTCTCAAAAACGACGAGGATTAGTCAGGAAGCAGCTGGGGGAGTTAGCTCAGCCGGTTAGAGCAGCGGACTCATAATCCGTCGGTCACGGGTTCAAGTCCCGTACTCCCCACTCGTGCCTTAGTATTATCAAACTGAGAAAGGCATCCATGTCAGACAATCAGAGCAGCGACGACGTAGTCGCGATTCCACTTCGCCACCCTTGGCGCTGGCTATCGGCAGTCGTTCTGGTTGGCCTACTTGGTCTCTTTATTTATTCGCTCTGGGCATCGCCAAACATCAACCACGAGATCGTCACTAAGTTCTTGTTCAACGGCAAGGTAATTGCCGCCGCGGGCCTAACTGTGACCCTAACCGTTGTCTCAATGTTGATCGGAACCATTCTGGCCATCATTCTGGCCATCATGAAGCTTTCGACTAACCCGGTTCTCAAATTGGTTGCCGGCGGCTACATCGGCTTCTTCCGTGGAACACCGTTGCTGCTGCAGGTTGTTTTCTGGGGATACCTTGGCATCATTTACCCAACTATCGATGTTGGAATTCCCTTCACCGACATGATCTGGTGGTCAGAAAAAACTTCACTGGTCTTCACCTCGTTGGTTGCCGGAATCATTGCGCTTTCACTTAACGAAGCTGCCTACGCCGCCGAGATCGTTCGTGCCGGAATTCTGTCGGTTGATTCGGGTCAAGCGGAAGCGGCAAAGTCACTGGGCATGGGTTCTGGTTACACTCTTCGCCGTATCGTATTGCCTCAAGCAATGCGCGTGATCATTCCACCGATGGGCAACGAATTTATCTCAATGCTTAAGAACACCTCATTGCTTCAGGTGGTTGCGGTGATGGAGCTCTACGCTCGTACTTCACAGATTTCATCGCAGAACCTGGCTCAAGTTGAACTCTTGGTAGTTGCCGGCTTCTGGTACCTAGTCATGACCACCGTGCTTTCATTCCCACAGAGTTACCTTGAGAAGAAGTATGGTCGTGGATTTAGCGTAGCCACTCAAAAGTCACGCTGGTTGCGAGTTGGCATGAAGGGAAACGTATGAGCAAGCCACTAATGGTTGATGCTCGTGCTATTCGCAAGAGCTTTGGTGCCAACGAAGTACTAAAGGGAATCACACTGCAGGTGGAACAGGGGCAGGTGCTTTGCTTGCTTGGACCATCTGGTTCGGGTAAGTCAACCTTCCTTCGTTGCATCAACCACCTAGAAACCATTAATGGTGGACGCCTTTATGTTGATGGCGAGCTAATGGGCTTCCGTGAGAAAACCGATGCAATTTACGAAATGAAGCCAAGCGCGATTGCCAAGCAGCGCAGCGAAATCGGAATGGTGTTCCAGCGTTTTAATTTGTTCCCGCACCTAACCGCAATCGAGAACGTGATCGAAGCGCCTATCGGTGTTAAAGGAATCTCAAAGTCTGTGGCAATTGAAAAAGCTAAAGACCTTCTGGCATCAGTAGGACTTAGCGACAAGGGAGATCACTACCCGGCGCAGCTTTCTGGCGGTCAGCAGCAGCGAGTGGCTATTGCTCGCGCGCTGGCGATGGAACCAAAGCTGATGTTGTTTGACGAGCCAACCTCGGCGCTAGACCCAGAGTTGGTTGGTGACGTACTAGACGTTATGCGCAAGCTGGCCCAAAGCGGCATGACCATGATCGTGGTGACGCATGAAATTGGCTTCGCTCGCGAGGTAGCCGACCGAGTGGTCTTTATGGATGGCGGTGTGGTGGTCGAAGACGGCACCCCAAGCCAGGTGATCGACAAACCTAAGAACGACCGCACCAAGGCGTTCATTAACAGCGTTCTATAGCGCTGGGGCCCTTTTGGGACTTGTTTCGAACTGGTAAAGATTGGCTGATTTGCCCATATTTGGGAGACGGCTGAACTAGGCTCAATCTGTAAATCCCCGATAGGAGAACAATGGCTATTTCAAAACTTGC
>CANGJO010000045.1 GCA_947454285.1 Microbacteriaceae bacterium
CCGCCCTTGTTTGCACCGTCAGCGATGCGAGCAAGTGTGCGAATCAATCCAGGCTGCCAGTGGTTTGCCAGCGAACCAAGGTTTGCGTTCATGCGGTCTGCTGCAAACAAGTACTGTGACAAGTCGTTAGTACCAACCGATACGAAGTCCACGATTCCAGCCAGCTGATCAATCAACGCGGCGATCGATGGAGTTTCAACCATGATGCCAACCTTGTAGCCACCAAGTGAGCGAGCAAGATCGGAGAACTGCTTGGCCTCTTGAACGGTTGCAATCATTGGTGCCATTACCCAGACCTCGCGGCTAGTCTTTACGCGGGCAATCTCAAGTGACTTGAGCTGATCTTCAATGAAGTCGCGGTGATCCTGAATCAAACGGAAACCGCGAACACCAAGTGCCGGGTTTTCTTCGTGAGGCATGTGCAAGAACGGAACTGGCTTGTCTGAACCCGCATCGATGGTGCGAACCACGATAGGTCCCTTTGGCGCAGCAGCAAGAATGGTTGCGTACTCGGCAGCCTGTTCTTCAACAGTTGGCACAACCTTTGAGTTCAAGTAAAGAAGTTCGGTGCGGAACAAACCAACACCAACTGCATCAGTCTTTGCAGTTGCGTTTTCTGCATCGGCAAGTGTTCCAATGTTTGCGCGAACCGGAATGATTGGCTCTTCGTTAATTGCAATGTAAGTGATTGCCTTGGTAGCAAGGGATTCGTCGCCGCCAAAAAGCACGCGGTCACCAACTGGGTCAACCAAAACGGTGTCACCGTTGTTTAGCGATGCCGCTGCACCACAAGAAACTACTGCAGGAATTGAACGAGAACGACAAATGATTGCGGTGTGTGAAGTTGGTCCACCCTTGAGAGTGATTACACCAACAACTGCTTTGGTAAATTGCGCAGTGTCTGCTGGCGAGAAATCTTCGCCAACCAAAACCAAGCGACCAATTTCTGGAAGCTCAAGGGCCATTTCAATTCCGGCAATGTCTGCCTGCACGCGCTTTGAAATATCCTGAAGGTCTTTTACGCGCTCATCGAAGTCGGCGTCGCCACCAAGCAGTTCTGCAAAAGTATCAACCGCTTTTCCGTAAGCAGCCGCTGCAGTCCAACCATCTTCAATGTGAGATTCGGCAAGTTCAAAAAGCTCTTCGTCTTCAAGCAAGAAGGTAAGAGCTTCAAAAATTTCTGCGCTGGTGCCGCCGGCACGTTCGCCAAGTGCTGCAAGCGATGCAGCAACGTTTGCGATTGCAGTTTTTAGTGCAGCGGTTTCATCTGCTGCTGACTTTGATGATTTGGTCCACTCTGGAAGCGGAGCCTGTGGCTTTACAACGAAAACTTCACCAACGGCTGAGTTCAGGCCAACGCCCAAACCAGAAAGTACGGCGCCTGCAGCTAGAGACAACTTATTAGCCCTTCAAAAACTCTTGGATCTGAGCCGCAATGTCGGCAGCCTTGGCTTCATCGGTGGTCTCAACGGTCAAGGTCAGCTTCTCGCCGGTCTTGATCTTTAGGCTCATCAGCATCAGGGCTGACTTGGCCTTTACAAATTCTTCGCCTGGGCGGCCAATTTCAACGTTTAGCTCTGATTCCTTGACCAGTTTGACGATCTGGCTGGCTGGGCGAGCGTGTAGGCCGATTGGGTCTAGGACCTCAACTTCGTGGGTAAATACAGACATCAGGGATACTCCATTTATAAAGGGATTTATGGGGGACCTGAGCCTCATCGCTCGGGAGCCCTCTAATACTGCCATTACTCCTATATAAGGTGCAATTTCTGGGCCCTAGAGTCGGGGATTTGGGCCGAATTTGGCCAAAAACACCGATATCGGTGTCTGTGAACACGATTTGGCCTAAGTGGAATGTAAACGATTACTTTGTAGTGTTTCTACAAAGCAATTAGGTAACTTTCTCGCATCTTTTACCAAAATTTACCAAAAGACTGAGAAAAGCCTGTGTACCGTAATCACACGAGCTCGAACAGGGCTTCCAAAGGAGTAAGCAGTTTGTCTAACGCAGTAACCACCGCCGACATCGTAATTGTCGACATCGATGCCTCAACCAAAGAAGAGGCAACCCGCCTTTTGGCTGAGCGTCTTTTGGCCGCCGGCCGCATCACCGAAATCGAAGGCTACCTGGCTGCTGTTGCTGCTCGCGAAGAACACTTCCCAACTGGCATTGAGGGTGGCATTGCTATTCCTCACGCACAGAGCGATCTAGTAACCATTCCTTCAGTTGCAGTTGCAACTACAGAAAAGGGAATTGACTTTGGTGCCGACGACGGACCATCTCACTTAATCTTTTTGATCGCTGCGCCAGCATCTGGCGAAAGCGCACACCTAGAAATTCTTGCAGCGCTTGCACGTAAAGTTATGCACGAAGAATTCCGTGACGCGTTGCGCGCGGACAAGAGTGCTGCATCAATTGCAGAGACCGTTACTCGAGAGGTACAGAAATAAAAATGGCAAAGATCGTTTGCGTAACTTCATGCATCACCGGAATCGCTCACACCTACATGGCAGCAGAAGCTCTAGAGCAGGCTGGCAAGAAGTTAGGTCACCAAGTTTTCGTTGAGACTCAGGGCTCTGCGGGATCAAACCCGTTCAAGCAAGATTTCATTGACGATGCTGATGCAGTAATTTTCGCCGTCGACCTACAGGTAAAGGACCGTGAACGTTTTAACGGCAAGCCTTACCTAGAGGTTCCAGTTGCTAAGGCAATGCACGGCGCACAGGCTTTGATCAACCAGGTACTAGAGGCTGCGGCTAACGGTACTGCACCAAAGGTTGGCGAAGGTTCTTCTGCAGCTCCTGCTGCAGAGAAAACGGAGAAGGCCCCAAAGCCTGCTTCAGAGAAGAAGGGCGGCTTCCTCGGAGGCCTCTTCGGAAAAAAGTAGTAACCCCAAATCCAATTAGAGAACTATTAGGAGACGAATAGTGAGCAACGTAAGTACAGGAACACGCATCCGCCAGTGGCTGATGACCGGTGTTTCACACATGATTCCATTCGTAGCAGCCGGCGGTATTTTGATCGCTCTTGGCTTCTTGTTTGGAACAATGGCAATGGGTTCAGACCCTGCAACTGGTGGTATCCGCGTTTACGACGCAGCACTTGCTGGCGTACCTGTTGACAAAGATGGTCACATCACTGGCTTCAACCTACTAAGCCTTGGCAACTGGGCATTCATCATTTTCTGGCTAGGTAAGGCTGCATTCGCATTCTTCGTTCCAGTACTTGCTGGATACATTGCTTATGCAATCGCAGACCGTCCAGGTCTTGCTCCAGGTTTCGTTGCAGGTGCGCTTGCAACTGGTCTAGACGGTAACCCACTAGGTACCGGTACTGGATTCCTTGGTGCGATCCTTGGTGGTTTCGTAGCTGGTTTCGCAGCTCTATGGATTTCACGTTGGCCAGTAGCTAACTGGATCAAGCCAATCATGCCTGTAGTTGTTAACCCACTACTTTCAACTTTGATTGCTGGATTCGCGATGGTTATCGTTCTAAAGACTCCAATCTCAGCTGCAGCTAACGGTCTAACCACTTGGCTAACCGGCCTATCAACTGCAGGCGTTGTAGTTGTAGGTATCGTTATCGGTCTGATGATGGCATTCGACATGGGTGGTCCAGTTAACAAGGTTGCTTACACCTTTGGTGTGACCGGTCTTGCAGCTGCAGGTGCAGTAGCTTCTGCTCCTCAGTTCGTGATCATGGCGATTGTTATGGCAACCGGTATGACCCCTCCTCTAGGTCTTGCACTTGCAACCGTTCTACGTAAGAACCAGTTCTCTGATTCAGAGCGCGAAAACGGTAAGGCTGCATGGCTTCTAGGTGCATCATTCATCTCTGAAGGTGCGATTCCTTTCGCAGCTGCTGACCCAATCCGCGTTATCCCATCAATCATGATTGGTTCTGGTGTAACCGGTGCTCTAGTAGCGATCTTCGGTAACGAGCTACGCGCTCCTCACGGTGGTATCTTCGTGTTCCCACTAGTGAGCAGCCCACTAACCTACATCCTGGCAATTGCTATCGGTACCGTTGTTACCGCTCTAGCAGTAATCGTTGCAAAGGGTATTGGTTCAAAGAACTAATTACTTATTAGTTAGCGAAGGTCCCGGCAGCGATGCCGGGACCTTTTCTTTAACCACACCGATAAACTGAACGGGTGAGTCAGGAAAACCTAGCGGCCTATGCCGCAGAGCACGGACTAAAGCGCATGGGCGCTCGTCCGTCTTTCTTTAACTACCTGGCCGAAACTTGGCAACGACGCGACTTTGCAGTTGCACTTTCCACTTTTTCTAACGAAGCAGCCAACGCACGTAACCGCTTGGGTAAGTGGTGGAACATCCTGCTGCCAACCATTCAGGCGGCGACCTACGGTTTGATTTTTGGTGTAATTCTTGGCTCAAGTCGCCCGCACAACTTTTTGCCGTTCCTCTTCACCGGCGTCTTTTTGTTCTCGTTTATGTCGGGCAGTTTTTACAGTGGCGCATCTTCAATCACCAGCAACTCGGGTTTGGTGCGTAGCTTAAGTTTTCCGCGTGCGCTGCTGCCAATCTCAACTGTGATTACGCAGTTTGTAAATTTGCTTCCGCAAATCGGAATTCTTTTGGTGACTTTGCTGATCATTCAGCAACAAATCACCTGGGGTTGGCTGGCGTTGATTCCGATCCTATTTTTGATGACCATGTTCTCTGCCGGTTTGGCGATGATTGCTGCGCGCCTTACTGCGCAGGTGCGAGACCTGAGCAAGCTTTTGCCATTTGTTACTCGCATCTTCTTCTACATCTCAGGAATTTTCTTTAGCGTAGACAAGGTTTTGGCTAACCACCCAGACATCTACGCGTTCGTAAAGTGGAATCCGGTTTACGACTTCATTGAGATTGCCCGCGGAGCCCTGGTTGAGGGCTACACAATGGAAACCGATATTTGGATTGCCTGCGTAGTCTGGGCAGTAGTCACCTTTGTGTTTGGCAGCATCTTCTTCTGGAAAGCCGAGGAAGAATATGGCCGAGATTAAAAAAGTGGCGTCTAAGAAGCCCGCTTTGAAAAAAACTGCCGAGCGCAAGCCGGTAGTAATCGTTGATGGCGTGCACGTTATTTATAAGGTTTATGCATCGGGCAAGCGCGTAACTCGCGGCCAAGGCAAAAACGGAATCTTTTCTAAGACTTCAAACCTGCGCGAGGTGCACGCGGTAAAGGGCGTGAGTTTCACCGTTTACGAGGGTGAGTCAATCGGCATTATCGGTTCGAATGGATCTGGTAAGTCAACCTTGCTTCGTGCAATTTCAGGACTAACCCCAATCGACGGCGGCAGCATCTATGCCATTGCTCGCCCTACATTGCTGGGCGTTGGTGGCGCCCTGTTGCCAAACATCAGCGGTGAGCGCAACATTCTGCTTGGCGGAATGGCAATGGGTGAGAGCCGTAAAGAGATGCAGGGTGCGGTAGACGAGATTGCCAAGTTCGCCGGGCTTGAGGAGTTCATTGACCTGCCGATGCGCACCTATTCATCGGGTATGGCCGCACGATTGAAATTTGCGATTGCTGCGCATCGCGATCACGACATTTTGATTGTTGACGAAGCTTTGAGTGTTGGCGACAAGCAATTCCAAAACCGATCAGAGGCTCGTATGCGACAGCTGCGCGAGAACGCGGGAACGGTTTTCTTGGTGAGTCACGCAATGGAATCAATTTTGGAAACCTGTAATCGGGTTATCTGGCTAGAAAAGGGTTTGATTCGCATGGACGGCGAACCTAAAAAGGTTGTGGCCGCTTACAGCAAGTACATGGAAGAAATTTCAGAGTAAATGCCTGCTGCAAAAACCGCTGCATCCAATAAAGTGCCGCCGATTTCAGTAATCATTCCGGTGCTCAACGAGCAGAATCACTTGGCCGCAGCCGTGAAGAGTGTGCTTGGCCAAAAGTATGCCGGCGACATTGAAGTTCTGTTGGCCCTTGGCCCATCGCGCGACAACACAAATCAGGTAGCGGCCGATTTAGCCAACACCGATAAGCGCATTCGCCTAATCGATAACCCGCGCGGATTGACCACGGTTGGATTGAACGAGGCCGTTCGTCAGAGCAAGCACGCAATCATCGTGCGCATTGATGCACACAGCGAGCCAGCGGCCGGATACCTAGAAAACGGCGTGCGCGTTCTGTTGGAACGCAAAGCAGATTTGGTTGGCGGCATCATGGACGCCAAGGGCACCAGCGCATTTCAAAAGGCCGTTGCCTGGGCTTACACCTCGCGATTCGGCATTGGTGGTGCAAAATTCCACGTTGGTGGAGACGAGGGTGAGGCCGAGAGCGCTTACCTGGGCATTTTTCAAAAGAGCGCACTGGAGCGCGTGGGCGGTTACGACGAAAGCATCGTTCGCGGCGAGGATTGGGATCTTGCGCAGCGAATCAAGAAGACCGGCGGTCTGGTTTGGTTCAGCCCGGAGCTCAAGGTCACCTATTGGCCGCGCGGCACCTGGAGCAAGCTGGCCAAGCAATTTATGTCTACTGGCATTTGGCGCGGGGATCTGACTCGTCGCAATGCATCGGGCGCCAGCTTGCGCTACTGGATTCCACCGGTGTTGGTTGGTGCCGTGGCCTGGGGTCTGTTCTTGCTGGCCGGTGGCCACTGGTACGGAATCTTGCCGGCCGCTGTCTACCTAATGGGCGTGGCCTTCTTGGCCTCTACCGCTAGCGGGCTGTCGCTGAAGTCACGGGTTGCCCTGCTGATTGCCCTACCAACCATGCACTTTGCCTGGGGCCTTGGCTTCTGGCGCGGATACTTCTTTACTGCGCTTGGCATCGTTGACAAGAGTCGTGTCAGCACCGATAAAAACTCGGCCGATAAGAGCTCGCGCTAATGGCTTACACACCGGCACGAATCATCGGCGCACTTCGCCGTCGCAAGAACGACTTGATTCGCACGGCCCTTTATAAGCCGACCGATGGCGTGCAGCTACGCAATGCCGTCTTGTTTGAGGCATTCGATGGAAAAGTTGTTGGCGACAGCCCACTGGATATTTTCAACGCATTAAAAGATGCGCGACCTGATTTGGAATTCTTCTGGACAGTGAAGTCGGGCGTTGTTGCGCCAGCTGGTTCGACTGCTGTGAAGTACGGATCTCGTGAGTGGCTAAAAGTCTTGGCAACCGCAAAATACTTGGTGAATAACTCTGCGTTCCCTTGGTACTTCAAAAAAGTTTCTGGACAGGTTTATTTGCAGACTTGGCATGGCACACCGCTTAAGCGTTTGGTGCGTGACATTGAAGCCGGAAAAGTTTCTGCGCAATACCTAAGCACAATGAGAAAAGAAGCAGCTGCCTGGGATTACTTGATTTCACCAAGTGCTTATGCAAGCAAGTGCTTTGCAAGTGCGTTTGGTTTTCCGATCAAGGGTGACAAGGGAAAAGTTCTTGAGGTTGGGTACCCTCGCAATGACCGCTTGAGTGCAAGTGCAGACGAGCGAGCAGCAATGCGCAATCGCGTGCGCAAGCAACTTGGCGTGAAGAGCGCACAGACGCAACTGGTTTTGTACGCACCAACTTGGCGCGACACCAATCGCAACGCGGTTGGCACGCTGCAA
>CANGJO010000046.1 GCA_947454285.1 Microbacteriaceae bacterium
CCCTGCGAGGAGTTCACCACGAGCTCGCCCTCGGGAAGTGCAACGCGGGTAAGTCCACCCGGTAGCACCCAAACGTCGTTTCCATCATTAACCGCAAACGGTCGAAGGTCTGCGTGACGCGGGCGAAGCCCATCTTCAACAAGTGTTGGAATTGTAGAAAACTGAATTACCGGTTGTGCAATCCAACCGCGTGGATCTTTTACCAAGCGCTTTCGCAAATCATCTAGTTCTTTTTTATCGGCGGCCGGTCCTACAACCAATCCCTTGCCACCAGAACCGTCAACGGGCTTGACAACCAATTCGTCTAGACGATCCAAAACCTCTTCGAGACTAGCTCTCTCTTCAAGTCTCCAAGTTTTTACGTTTTCGATTATCGGTTTTTCATTTAGGAAATATTTTGTGAGATCCGGCATGTAGGTGTAAACCAACTTGTCATCGGCAACTCCGTTGCCAACCGCATTTGCCAGAGTCACGTTTCCGAGTCTTGCCGCAGTTAATAAACCGGGGGGACCAAGAACTGAGTCAGCTCTAAACGCCAATGGGTCAAGGAACTCATCGTCTACTCGGCGATAGATAACATCAACTCTTCGCGGACCTGCAGTTGTTCGCATATAAACTTTTCCGCCGGTGCAGAAAAGGTCACGTCCTTCAACAAGTTCAAGGCCCATGAGGCGCGCTAGAAGTGTGTGTTCAAAATACGCGCTGTTGTAAACACCGGGGGTGAGCACAACCACAACCGGATCCTCTACTCCACTTGGCGCAGCTGCACGAAGCGCAGCAAGTAATTTATTTGGATATTCCCCAACTGGTTGAATTCGCATCTGTTGAAAAAGTTCTGGAAGCGTTTGTGCCATCACGCGGCGATTAGAGATTACGTAGCTCACTCCAGATGGAACTCGCACGTTGTCTTCCAACACGCGCCAGGTTCCAACCTCGTCGCGAATCAAATCAATTCCGCTTACCTGAATGCGCACACCATTCGCCGGATCAATTCCGTGCGCTGCTCGATGGAAGTGCGCCGACGACGCAACCAGTGCAGCCGGAATCACTCCGTCGCGAATGCAATTTTTCGAGCCATAGATGTCAGCCAGAAATGCCTCAAGCACTTTGACTCGCTGCTTTACTCCGGAATCAAGAACGTTCCATTCGCTCTTCTCAATCACCCTGGGAACTGCGTCGAGTGGGAAAGGGCGTTCCTCACCAGCAAAGTCAAAGGTCACGCCTTGGGCAAGATAAGAATCGGCCAGGGCCTTGGTTCGGCCGCGAAGCTCATCCTGGGTCATGGCGGCCAGGGTGTCGTGAATCTTCTTATATAGAGGGCGCACCTTGCCCGGCTGCGCAAACATTTCGTCGTACGCGCCCTTGGCAACCCCCGCTGTGGCAGGGTAGCTCTCGAATAGATCTCCCATGACACCAAAGTAGGCCTGGGTTGTTGCGCACTTGTTTCCGTGGTGGGTCCACCAGCGAAACTTATTTGGCGGCCTCTCCCAGCGTCAATCCAGCCAACTCCCAGACTTCGGAACCAGACTGAACCCCATGAGCAACGCACAACTACCGCAAATGCGCCTAGTAGAGCCAAATAAGACGGTTCGAATCGGGGAACGCAAGATCGTTCGCATCAAGCGGGCCCAAGACATCATCGAGACCATTGCCTGGTCAATCGTGATGGCGGTGCTGGTTATGTTCTTGCTTGATGGTGGCCTAAAAGGCATCACCGATATCCCTTCGGCGCTAGGCGCCATAAGCCGAATCACCTCTTTGCTGGGTACCGCGCTGCTTCTTATTCAAATGCTCTTGATTGCGCGAATTCCTTGGATCGACAAATTCTACGGGCACGATGGCGCAACCGTTACTCACAAAAAACTTGGCAAGCCAGTTTTGTATTTCATCAGCGCACACTTCTTAGCTTCACTGATTCAGTACGCAATCAACGACGGTAAAAACGTCGTTGACGAACTTTTCTCACTGATGTCCGTTCAGGATTTGCTACTTGCAACCATTGCCTTTGTTTTGATGTTGGTGGTTGTTGTTACATCGCTTAACTTTGCACGTCGTGCAATGAGCTACGAATCATGGTTCTTCGTGCACCTAACCGCATACATTTCTGTTGCAGTTGCTGTGCCTCACATCATCACAACCGGTAGCGATGTTGCCGGCAAGCCAGTGCAAACAATTATTTGGGTTGCGCTTTATCTTTTTGTTTTCCTAAACGTACTTTGGTTCCGCGTAATCATTCCGATTCGCAAGTCGTATCGCAAGCAACTTGTGTTGGCACAAAGCGTTCGCGAATCATCAGACACAACCTCGCTTTACCTAACCGGTAAGCACTTGAAAAAGATCGAAGCTGTTTCAGGTCAGTTCTACTTCTTGCGCTTCATGACGCCAACTCAGTGGTGGCGCCCTCACCCATTCTCAATTTCTGCTGCACCAAATGGTGAGTACTTGCGATTTACTATCGGTGATCGCGGTGATGACACCAAGCTTATGCAGAGCCTCAAGCCTGGAACTCCAGTTGCAATCGAAGGTCCTTACGGTTTGTTTACAGAGGAACGTCGCACAAAAGAAAAAGTTGTGTTGATTGCATCGGGTATTGGTATTCCTCCAATTCGCACTCTTGCTGAATCAATGGCCGCACGCCCAGGTGACATCACCGTTATCTATCGTGTGCGCAATGCCGAAGATGCTTCGCTGCTTGCCGAGATTCGTGAAATTTGTAAGCGTCGTGGCTTCCCGTTGCACGTAGTTGAAGGCCCACGCGGAAACAAGAACTCTTGGTTGAACGCGGATGGATCGAATAATCCTGATACCGCTCGCCTAACCATCATGGCTCCGCACGTTTCCGAAGCTGACGTTTACATTTGTGGTCCGCAGGTTTGGACTGAATCGGTAATTAAATCGGTGCGCAAAGCTGGCACCCCACTCGACAACATTCACTCAGAGGAGTACGCCTGGTGAGAAAAGTAACTAAAAACATTGTTGGCGTTCTAAGTCTTGGCGTTCTGGCGACCTCTTGGTCTTTGGGCCAGGCTGCTGAAACTGGCTTGAGCCTTGGTGCTGGGACTACCAACACCGATACCTCTGCCGCGCCAACACCAGAGGCCACAGCTAGCGCAACCCCAACCGCTTCGGCAACAGCCAGTGCGACTGCCAGCGCCACCCCGAAGCCAACCAAGTCGGCAACGGCTACCCCAACTCCTACGCCTACTAAGACGGCAACTTCCAGCGCTGCCAGCGTTACCAAGACCAGCGCCGCCGTTTCCTACGTTGCACATAACCGCCAAGGAGTGATGCAGATATCGGTCACCAAGTCGGGTTCAAAAATCACCGCAGTCACGATCGTCTCTGGCGGTACCGAGGGCGGCGAGTGGGCGGTTGTTCCAGACATGCTCGCCCAGGCAGCTATTGATGCTCAGGGTTCAAACTTCGGCAACATTTCGCGCGCAACGCACACCACAGATGCGTTCAAGCAAGCATTGGAGTCAGCTCTTGCAAAGTTCTAATTCCGGCAACAACAAATACACCAAGAAGCGCCCGTGGGTTCTCTCAACGATCATCATGGTTGCAGCCAGCGTTGGTGGCGCGTTTGGTATCAACGCAATTTGGTTGAATCCGGCAATTGACACCAGTGGTTCAGCCTCTGGTGCAACCAAAACTCAAACGGTTAAGAGTGATGCAATTCAATACCGATACGGAACCGTTGAACTTGAAGTAACCGCTACCGCCGGCAAGATTGAAAAAATCACTGAGCTACAGGCCACTACTTCAAGCGGCTGGGAAAGTGCGATTCCGGTTTTGAATCAAGAGGCAATCAAGGCACAGAGTGCAAACTTTGGAAATCTATCGGGAGCCACTTTTATTGCCGACGCATACAAGCAAGCTCTCTCGAACGCGCTTTCAAAACTTAAGTAAAAATGTCACAGAGTTTTGAGCACGTCGAGTACTGCATGGGTACAGCATTTCGTTTTGCCGGCCGCAGTCCACTTAGCGAAGCAGAAATTCAAAATGTAATTGCGCAGGCGTGTGAGATTTTGCACGAGGCTGATCGCACCTTCAGTCTTTACAAACCGGAGTCACCGCTCTCGCAACTTGCTCGCGGCGAAACTCGCGTAGCCGATTGCCCACCAGTGGTTAGTGAAATTTGGGATGCGTGTGACGAGTGGGAAAAGCGCACCGATGGTTGGTTCAGCGCGATGACTCCGCAAAATACTTTTGATCCATCCGGTGTTGTAAAAACTTGGGCAGCAACGCGAGCTGCCGAATATATTTTGCAAGCTGGCATCAATGATTTCACCATGAATGCCGGTGGCGATGTTTGGTTGAGCGATGACTTAAGCGTTGATCAAGATTGGCGCATTGGAATTTCTAAACCAATTTCGATTGCATCGCCAGATGCCGGCGTACTCACCGTGATTGATTTGAAGAACACCAACTTCCGTGCAATGGCAACAAGTGGTTCTGCTGAACGCGGCGAACACATTTGGAATCCAAAGGCAGCCGGCAAAGAAGCACCTACCGATTTAGTTCAGGTCAGCGTTGTTGCCGAAGACTTGGTGACCGCGGACGTTTGGGCAACCGCAGCATTTGCCGCCGGTCAGCGCGGAGTCGCGCTACTGAATGCCGCCCCTGGCATCGAGGCCCTGTTCATTTTGGCCAACGGCGATCTTGCCGCCACCGATAACTTTGCTCAGCTATTCGCTAAGTAATTAGCGCTTGCCCTTAAGCACGAACCGGGCCATCGACGGGAACACGATTCCGTGCATTGGGAACACCAGCCACCAGTAAAGGTGACCCCAAAGTCCCTTAGGCGCATAGGTTGCAGTCTGGGTAACCACAGACTCACCGGTCACCTCATCAACAGACAGTTCAAATTCCAACCAGGCCAGCCCGGGCATCTTCATCTCTGCTCGTAAGCGCAACAACTTGCCCGGAATCATCTCTTCTACACGCCAAAAGTCCACGGCATCGCCAACGATTAGCTTGTTTGGGTCGCGGCGCCCACGGCGAAGCCCAACACCACCAACCAAACGGTCGGCAAATCCGCGCAGCTGCCAAGCCCAGGTGGCAGTGGAATAGCCATTGTCACCACCGATAGATTCGATGCGCTTCCAAACCTCAAGCGAATCATCGAAACTGCGCACAGTGCGAACATCGCGATACAACGAACCACCGGCCCAATCTGGATCGGTAGGTAGCGGGTCACTTGGTGCACCCGGAATCGATGCGCCAGACCATCTGGTCTCAACGCGCGCATCCTTAATCTTTACCAGCGCCAACTTCACTGCCTGCGCGAATGGAGTTAGGCCGCCTTCAGGAAGCGGAATGTATTCGTTGATTTTTGACGGACTAGCAATTACCTCGTGCTTCAGGCTTTCAACCAACCTGCGAGCAAGTGTGTAAGGAACCGGAGTAACCAGGCCAACCCAACCACTTGAAAGTCTTGGTGTTAGCACCGGAAGCGGAATGATGATTCGCTTGCGTAATCCGGCAGCTGCCGCATATCGTTGCATCATTTCTAGATAAGTGAAAACTTCCGGGCCCCCAACATCAAAGACGCCGCTGATTTCGCTTGGAATACTTGCCGCGCCAACCAGGTAGCGCAGTACATCGCGCACGGCGATTGGCTGAATGCGATTCTTCAACCACTTTGGAGTCACCATGAATGGCAGGCGCTCGGTTAGGTTGCGCAGCATTTCAAAAGATGCAGATCCAGAACCAATAACGACTCCGGCACGAAGTTCAATGGTTGGCACACCAGAATTGCGAAGCACCTCTCCGGTTCCACTGCGTGCGCTCATGTGTGCCGATAGGTCGTGGTCGTCGTTGATGATTCCACCAAGATAAATAATTCGCTTTACATCTTGTTCTTTTGCAACTTGCGAAAATATTTTTGCGGTTTTTATTTCATCCGCTTCAAAATCTGCCTTTAGCATCAGCGAGTGAATTAGGTAGTAGGCAACGTCAACTCCGGCAAGTGCTTTCGCAAGCACATCGGTGTTGGTTGCATCACCATCAACAATTTCAACCTGATCGGCCCAAATGTGTTGTGCAACTCTGCTGGAGTTTCGCGCCAGAACGCGCACGCGATAACCCATTGCCAGCAACTCGGGAACCAGGCGGCCACCAATGTATCCGTTTGCTCCGGTAACCAAACAAAGTGGCGGTTTGCCGTCGTGGCCCTGACGTGGATGAAGCCCGGCAATCACTGGGTTATTTTGCACGGCTGGCCGCTTTCTTGACTCGAATCAAAACCTCGTTGTGACGCAATATCGGTGGAGTAAATGGTGGGTTGTAAACCGCACTGAATGCTTCGCCAACCGGTTGGTAACCCAACTCGCCGACCTTTGAAATTAGCTCATCCTGCAACTCGGCAAACTTTTTGGTGTTCCACAAACCCCGATACGTCAGTGCAGCAACAAGACCACCGGGAACATCTTCGATCTCAACGCGACTTGACTTTGGCAGCGGTGCCCCGGAATTAGTCACATCACTTGGCACCACGAATGAGATTCGCCAACCACCGGCACTTGGCTTTTGCTGCACCGGAACGGTCATCGATATTTTTTGCGACTTAGCGTTCTGCCCGCTGATGTAGTTGAACAGATATTGGAACCCGTAACTAGATGCCTGACGCAGGTCTTCAATGTCAGAGACATCGCAGCTGGCTACTTGATAGGGCGAGTAATCACGAATTTCTACGTCATCGACTTTTTGGATGACTTCAAAGTTGGGGCGCTCAAGTGCCATGTCTTTAGGTTAGACCCAACAACACCAGTTTTTACCAGGTACTAGGTGCCGGCTCTTTACCCTTTGGCAAAGTGGTGCTGGCGTTCCAGGTCTTTACCCACTCAGGTAGCTGTGGTCGATTCTGAATCGCTTCATCGGTGCCGGCTAGAACTTCGTCTGGACTCAGGATTCCGCGACTGCGCTTTAGGAATCTAATCTTCACAACGGCCTTGGTGTAGATCTCATTGCCAACCACAAAGCGCTGCTCAAAGTAAAACGCTTGGTCATCCCAACCAATCACCTTTGATTCAATGTCAAATGACTGCCAAGGCATCAATGATTTTCTGAAAGTCACGGTCTCGGCAACCACAACCGGATACCAACCCAGCTTCTTCCATTTCTTCCAGGTGCCAGAGCGAAGCGCAAGGTCGTAGCGGCTCACGTCCATCAGTGTTAAAAACACACCGTTGTTCATGTGCTTGTAGATATCTAGGTCGCTAGGCCAAACGCGAAAAGTGCGGCGGCCAACGGCGTGCCAATCTTCGCGAGTGCGCAGGCGCCAGGTTAGTTTTTCGTAAATCAGTCGCAGCCAAAGATTCATTTACCAGATCACCACTCGCTCACTTGGGTCCAACCAAAGCTTGTCGCTTGGTTGCACATCAAAGGCTTCGTAGAACACATCAATGTTGCGCACGATCTGGTTGCAACGGAATTCCGGTGGTGAGTGTGGGTCAGTTGCCAAGCGCTGCAGCACCATCTCGTCGCGACCAATCGCGCGCCACGATTGACTCCAGGCAATAAAGAATCTTTGCGCAGCAGTGCGGCCATCAATCTCCGGCG
>CANGJO010000047.1 GCA_947454285.1 Microbacteriaceae bacterium
AACTGAGCTAGAGGCCCACGCCCCTAAATGCGAGGCATTGCCGCAAAGCAACCTGACTAGTCTAACAAGCGAGGCTGCACTGGCAGTGCCTCTTTGCTTGGCCACTCAACGATCAACATGGCCGCAATCATGATTGCACCACCAACAATTGTCTTGAATCCAAGCACCTCTTGGCCAACCAGCACGGCAATCAGTGCCGCCCAAACAACCTCGGAAGTTAGCAAAATAGCCACTCGCGATGCGTCCATCAGGCTCTGTGCCCAGGTCTGCACCAAGAACGCAACCGCGGTCGCGAACACCGCACAGAACAGCACCGCGAACCAGCCAGAGAAATCTGCGGGGGCCTGATAGCCGCCATCGTTGGCAAATGCACCAATCCAGCTAACCGCGCCAACCACCGCAAGCTGCATAACGGTTAGTGCGTAAACATCTTTACCCGGACTCCAAATACTTAGGCCAACAATGTGCGCCGCAAACAAGAATGCACAAAGCACAACCCATAGCTGGCCCACTTCAAAGCTCACGCCATTGATTGAAATCAACGCAAGGGCAATAGTTGCCAAAAGCACACCGATAATTAGTCGCTTGCCCGCCTTCTTGCGGAAAATCAGCCAACCAAATATCGGGGTTAATACAACGTAGAGACCGGTTATGAAACCGGTGATTGCTGCGGTGGAAAGTTCCAGACCAATTGTCTGAGTGATGTAGCCCAGGGCGAGTAGCACACCAAGGTAAATTCCGTGCTTGATCATTGGGCCATCGAATGCCTTGAGCACTGAGGGCTTGACCAAGATCATCACAGCGGTAGCGATTGTGAAGCGGATTGCTAGAAAGTCATAAAAAGGTTGGGCCTGAATGGCGTCTTTCATTAGTACGAAAGCGCCACCCCAAGAAACAGCAACTGCCACTAGTGCGATTGCGGCCCACGATGTCTTCTTCATCAGTCCAGCCTATCCGAGCGGGTTTAAGCTACAGGACTGGGTCTGATGCCCAGCGCTCGGCCGCAACGGCTTTTAGTTTTTCGATAGAGATGTGAACCACTAGGAATTCGGCAGGCTTAAGATTGGCAGCCTCTTCAATCCAGCGACCTAGGTCCTTGCTGGCTAGTTCGGATAAAGTCTGCAAAATACTTGGCAATGCTGGCCTGTGTGAACAAACTACTGCGGCCTTGCTTTCTTCAACAACGTCGTTGATTACGTTTCGAGTGCGCTTGGGCCCCTTTTTATTGCCTAGCTCGCTTAGTTGGGATCGTTCAATAATCGGAAGGTTGAACTTCTTGGCATACGGCTGAACTGTATTGAAGCAGCGTACCCAGGGGCTGCTGATAATACGCTTTGGTCCGAATGCGCGCAGGAGTGGAATAATTTCTTTGGCCTGTTTCTTGCCTTCGGGCAGAAGTGGGCGGTTGCCATCATCTACGACTTTGCCCTGATGCCAATCAGTTCGAGGTGTTGCCTTGGCGTGACGCAAAACAATTACCGGGAAAGTCCTTAGTGACTTTTTTTTGTGCAGTTCAATCAATGCATTTAAGACCGCGTTGTCGAATTTATAAGAGAGCAACTCATGTGCTTTGTCGGTCGTAACCCAGTCAACTTTTGCAACTTCTTCACTTGGCTTGAACTTTGACGCAGCAAGTGCCTTGTCGCTCACTCGGGCCGCCCAGTAGTGAACCACTTTATCCTCACCAGAAGGCACGACGTACTCAGCTGTGGGCAATTTAATGCCAAGTTTTATGCTCAGTCCGGTTTCTTCTGCAATTTCTCTGACGGCTGTTTGTGGTAGCGACTCACCTGGGTCAACTTTGCCTTTTGGAAATGACCAATCACTGTGGCGACTACGGTGAATCAGAGCAACCAGGAGCTTTCCTTTTTCTTCGCGCCACAATACGGCGCCTGCAGCGTAGATGGTCACTAGATTCTTACGTTGCGCTTCGCGTAGACCTCTTGCATTAGTTGATCTTGCAGGTCAATCAAGATGCTTCCATTCGCATCCAACTGGTGACGAGTCCATTTTCCATCAGCCGACAGATACCAAGAAGCAACGGTGTCACTCATTGCGATATCAAAAAGCGCATTCAATTCACGAATGTGATCTGGCTGAGAAAGTCTTACCAACGCCTCGACGCGTCGGTCCAAGTTGCGGTGCATCATATCGGCAGAACCAATAAACACGGCCGGGTCACCGCCCCCAAGGAATGCAAAGATTCGTGAGTGCTCAAGGTAGCGGCCAAGAACTGAGCGCACCTTTATGTTCTCGCTAAGGCCAGGTACGCCAGGCTTCAACGCGCACATACCGCGCACCAAAATCTCAACCGGCACACCTGCATTTGAAGCCTTGTATAGCGAGTCAATAATCTGCTCATCAACCAGCGAGTTCACCTTGATGCGAATGCGTGCATCTTTGCCGGCGAGCTTGTGTGCAATCTCTTGCTCGATGCGTGCAGTCAAACCCTCGCGCACACCGTGCGGTGAAACCATAAGTGACTTGAACTCGGCTTCTGGTGCGTAACCCGATAATTGGTTGAACAACTTGGTTAGGTCTTCGCCAACTGATTCGCGTGCGGTTAGCAGACCGTAGTCCTCGTAATAGCGCGCAGTCTTTGGGTTGTAGTTACCAGTACCAACGTGGCAGTAGCGGCGTAGCTGACCCTTTTCCTGGCGAATAACCAGCGCCAACTTACAGTGCGTCTTGAGGCCAACGATTCCGTAAACCACGTGCACGCCAGCCTGCTCAAGCTTGCGAGCCCAAGCGATGTTGTTCTGCTCATCAAAGCGTGCCTTGATTTCAACCAGAGCCAAAACCTGCTTGCCGGCTTCGGCGGCAGCAATAAGAGCATCAACAATCGGTGAGTCACCAGAGGTGCGGTACAAGGTTTGCTTGATTGCCAAAACCTTTGGGTCTGCAGCGGCTTGCTCAACGAATGCCTGCACAGACGTTGAGAATGACTCGTAAGGGTGGTGCATCAAAATATCGCGCTGACGCATCGCCGAGAAAATGCTGACATCTTTATCTTCAACGGGCTGCAAGTAGCGGTTGGTGATCACCGGGTGAGGCGGGTAGTGCAAGTCAGCACGCTTTAGCGATGAAATCTCAAATAGACCGGTTAGGTCAAGTGGTGATGGCAAGTGATAAACATCTTCGTCACTGATGTCCAACTCGCGAATCAGAAGTTCCAGAACTTCCGGATTAATGTCATTGGCAACTTCAAGACGAACCGGTGGACCAAAGCGGCGACGAAGCAATTCCTTTTCAAGAGCAAGAAGCAGGTTCTCGCCTTCGTCTTCATCAACCTCAAGATCCTCGTTGCGAGTAACGCGGAAGGTGTGGTGTTGCAAAACTTCCATGCCCGGGAACAACAGACCAAGGTATTCACCAATGATGTCTTCGAGCGGAACGAAGCGTGCATCAGTAACACCGGTGTTGCCCGGAATGCGAACAAAGCGTGGCAGTAGTGGCGGAACCTTCACACGCGCAAAGTGCTCTTTATCGGTGTCTGGGTTTTTCAAAACCACCGCAAGGTTGAGTGACAAACCAGAGATGTAAGGGAACGGGTGAGCTGGGTCAACCGCAAGTGGAGTAAGCACCGGGAAAATCTGGTTCTGAAAGTATTCGTGCAGAAGCGCGCGCTCTGCGTCTTCAAGATTTACCCAGCGCACAATGCGAATGCCCTGGTCCTTCATGGCGGGCTTAATGGTGTCGATGAACAAGTGCGCGTGACGCTCTTGGAGGCGGTGGGCCTCGCGGCTGATTTGGGTCAGCACCTCTTGCGGTGACATTCCAGAGCTGGCGGTTACTGCAAGTCCGGTGGCGATTCGGCGCTTAAGGCCGGCCACGCGAACCATGAAGAATTCGTCGAGGTTTGAGGCAAAAATGGCCAAAAAGTTGACGCGTTCAAGCAAGAAAAGGTTTGGGTCTTCGGCCAATTCCAGCACTCGCTGGTTGAATGCAAGCCAGCTCAGCTCACGATCCAAGTAGCGATCTGGGGCTAATTCGGTGCCAAAATCAGGCAGCGCAATGGCCATGGTTTCTTCTGAAGACATTCTTCAATCCTGCCACGAGCAGGTTGCTTAGGGATAGACGCAGTTTTAAGAGCGGGTAAATGCCGTTCAGAACACCGATATCGGTGTTATTCGGCCAGTGCTGAAGACCGGGCGTCTGCGGTTTCGTCAATGTTGAAGCGGTAACCAACGTTGCGTACGGTTCCAATTAGGGCCTCTAGGTCGCCCAGTTTGGCTCGTAAGCGGCGAATATGCACGTCTACGGTACGAGTTCCGCCGAAGTAGTCGTAGCCCCAGACCTCGCTCAGCAGCTGTTCGCGGGTAAATACGCGGCCAGGGTGTTGGGCCAAGAAGCGCAGGAGCTCGAATTCTTTATAAGTAAGGTCCAGCGGGCGACCGTTGACCTTGGCCGAGTAGCTGGCTTCGTCGATGACCACGCCAGAAGCGTGAATCTTGTCGCTGCCCTCAACCAACTTGGCCTTGCCAATCGCCAGGCGGATGCGGGCATCAAGCTCGGCCGGGCCGGCACCCTCAACCACGATGTCTGAAGCGCCCCACTCGGCGTTCACTGCGGTCAAGCCACCCTCGGTTACCACCAAAATCAGGGGAGCGCTAAGCCCGGTGGCAACCAGGATCTTGGCAAGGGACTTTGCTCCGGCTAAATCGCGGCGGGCATCTAGAAAAATAAGGTCGTGACCGGGGGCGTTGACCAGGTTTGCCGGTTCGGCTGGAATCTGGCGAACGCGGTGGCTCAGTAGCCCAAGCGCAGGAAGCACTTCTGAGTCAGCTGTTGCTGACAAAACTAGAAGTTGAGCCATTTCTCTCCAAACGCTTGGCTAAAGTTTAGCCCCTTATTTGGCGGGCGATGGGGCATGATTGCCTTGTGAAAGCTAAGTGGGCACAGATCCTGATCATCTGGGTATTAGTTGCAATTCTGACTGTCTGGACTCTGTTGCAGTCGCACTACGACGACCACCTAGCCGAGGCAACCTTTGGAGCGATCCTTGCCGGATCAATCGCCACCGTCTCGCTGCTTCAGCTTTTTCAAAACAACGCCGAGGGCTTCGTGCGCAAACTGGTTTACGTTGGCGGCGGAAGCTACCTAATCCTGGCGGCAGCCACCGTTTACCTTTTCTTGAAAGGTTAGACTTAAGTCATGTTGCTATCACTTGAGATTTTCTTCACCGGACTTCTAGTTCTTGCCGCATTGGCTATCGGTGCGATTTCTGTTCTCGTGCTTTACAAGTTGTTCAAGGGTCAGAAATAGTTGTTCGTTCTTCCTGAGGGGCTTCCGCTGGAGCTCACTCCTTTTGCTTTCCTGGTTGGTAAATGGGAAGGCACCGGAATCATTAGTTACAAAATTAATGACACCGATGAAGCGCCAATCGAGCGCGAGTTTAAACAGCGCATTGAGTTTGCCCACGATGGTTCAAATGCGCTTACCTATGTTTCTTCTGCCGAGCTAATTGATGAAGCCGGCACAATCTTGCCAAGCGAACTTGGTTACTGGCGTATTGCACGCCCAAGCGAATCGGCCGATCACGGTCCTGGACTAATGCTTGGTGTTGGCGAGAAGAGCCTGAAGACTCACGAAGACCTAGAGAAGCTGCGCAATAAAGAGGGCGGCTTTGATATTCAGGTTTCAGTTTTGCACCCGGGCGGAATGGCCGAGCTTTACAACGGCAAGATCAAGGGTGCTCGCGTTGACTTGGCTTCTGCCTACGGCACCGCATTTGAAACTGCAAAGACTTACCGACACTCAACTCGCTTGTTTGGCTTGGTTGAGAACGCGTTGCTTTGGGTGTGGGAGATTGCTTTGCCAGGTGGAGACTTGAAGCCACACGCATCTGCGCGCCTTGAACGAGTGGAGTAAAGCTCGTGTCACCGGAACCTAAAGAGCACGCAGCTAAAGAGCACTTTGGTAATCCAACCATTGAGCAGCGCAACCTTGCCGCAGGAACTGCTGCCGTTGATCTTGGCGCTCGCGGAATCATTACGGTTACCGGACCGGACCGCTTGGAGTGGCTGCACTCGCTGCTGTCGCAGAATCTAAAAAATCTTCTGCCTGGTATTTCTGCAGAGGCGCTGTTGCTTGACCCGCAGGGACACATCGAGCACGTGATCCACTTCTTGGATGATGGCGAATCATCTTGGTTGGTGGTTGAGGCCGAAAGTCGCGAGAGTTTCTTGGCTTGGCTAAACAAAATGATTTTCCGTATGAAAGTTGAAGTTGCAGATCGCTCGGCTGACTTTGCGGTGATTGGTCACATTGGTGATGGAATTCCGCAGGCATTTGTTTCAAATGGTGTTGCGCTGGTTTGGCAAGACCCATGGCCAGGTGTGGTTGCCGGTGGCGTGCGCTACTCAATGCAGCGCCCTGCAAAGTGGCAGTGGACCGAGTCGCTGATTGAAGTTGGCAAGGTTGCTCCGGTGCTTGCCGAATACGAGCAGGCCGGAACCATGGCTTACGACGCGCTTCGCGTTGCCGCACATCGCCCGCGTCAGCTAACGGAGGTTGATGCCAAGGCGCTGCCTCACGAGTTTGATTGGATGTCTACCGCAGTGCACATGTCCAAGGGTTGCTACCGCGGGCAAGAAACAGTGGCCAAGGTGCACAACCTTGGTCACCCACCGCGCAGACTTACCTTCTTGCACCTAGATGGTTCGGGGCACTTCTTGCCATCGGCCGGTGATGAAGTCTTTGTGGCCGGCGAAAACGGCGTTGTTGAGGATCGTCCACGTGGGCACGTCACCATTGCCACCCAACACTTTGAATCGGGCCCAATCGCTTTGGCGCTGTTGAGTAGATCGGTGCCGGAAGATGCCGCACTAATTGTGCGCGGTGATAGCGGCGAAATTGATGCATCGCAAGAAGTAATTGTTCCGGCCAGTGCCGGCAAGGCGGCTGATTTACCAAAGCGCAATTTGTTGATGGGCGGGAAGCACTAGTGAAGACCCCAACCATCAATTGGACGTTTAGAACATCGCTACAACGCGTTCTTGATTCGCTGCCATCTATTTTGCAAATTGTGTTTGCGGCCACCGCTGCGTATTCGATTTCATATTTTCTACTGGGTCACAAGAATCCAATTTTTGCCGTCACGGTAACCATTGCGTCACTTGGCTTTACTCGCGACGCCAGAATTCGCCGAGTCTTCCAAACCGCAATCGGCATGGTCGTTGGTATCGCGTTAAGCGAAGTCATGGTGTTGCTAATTGG
>CANGJO010000048.1 GCA_947454285.1 Microbacteriaceae bacterium
ATACGCCACCAAAGATGAACGACGCCAAAACGGCAAGCAAGGTTAGGCGCATGCTCGGCGAGAAAATCTCTTTGACTATTTTGTTCATGCGCTAATACCTGCCATCATCTGACCCAAAACTGAACGCGAGGTGCTTGATGGCACAACGCCAACCACCTTGCCCTTATACATAACCGCAATGCGGTCACCCAGCTGAGTAGCCTCATCTAGCTCTGTGGCCACGATCAAAACCGGAATTCCAGAATCGCGAGTTGCCACGATTTGTTCGTGCACAAATTCGATAGAACCAACATCAAGACCACGAGTTGGCTGCGAAGCAACCAACAGGCGAAGGTCTCTAGAAAGCTCACGAGCCAGCACGACCTTTTGCTGGTTACCACCGGAAAGTTGCGACGCCTTTGATTCAATTCCCTGAGCGCGAATATCAAACTGCTGCAATTTTTCCTGCGCAAACTTCTTTAGGTAACCAAGCTGCAAACTCAAACCCTTGGCAAAAGGCTTGCGGTCACTTCGGTCCAACATCAGGTTCTCGGCAATTGTGAATTCGGCAACCAGGCCATCCTCAGTGCGGTCTTCAGGAACAAAACCAACGCCAAGGTCTAGGACCTGCTTTACGTTCTTGCCAATCAGTTGCTGGCCATCAAGCTCAATCGAACCTGCGGTGCGACCGTGCATTCCAATGATGGCCTCGGTTAGTTCTGTCTGACCATTGCCCTGAACACCGGCAATAACCAGGATCTCGCCCTCGCGAATTTCAAGGTTCACATCGTCAAGCACCTGAGTGCCCGCATGGTTCCAGGCAGAGAGTCCAGAAATTTTGAAAGTAGCGTTGCCAAGTTTTGGCGCACCCTTTTCAACATCAAGATCAACGGCACGGCCAACCATCATCGAGGCAAGCTCATTGGCAGTTGACTTAGGACTTGCCTCGCCAACAATCTTGCCCAAACGAATCACGGTGATTTTGTCGGCAACTTCTTTAACCTCACGCAACTTGTGAGTGATGAAAACGATTGCCTTACCCTCACCACGAAGCTGCTTCATGATTGCCATTAGCTCATCGGTTTCCTGCGGAGTAAGAACCGCTGTTGGCTCATCAAAAACCAAAACCTGGGCATCTCCCATAAGCGCCTTGATAATTTCTACGCGCTGCTGCACACCAACTGGCAAATCACCAACCACGGCATCTGGATCAATTTCAAAACCAAAACGATCAGAAATTTCACGCACCTGTTTGCGCGCAGCTTCTAGATCAAGCACGCCACCAAACTTGGTTGGCTCATGGCCAAGGATTACGTTTTCGGCAACGGTGAAAACTGGAATCAGCATGAAGTGCTGGTGCACCATGCCAATGCCGGCGGCCATTGCATCGCCGGGACCGCTGAACTTAACTACGCGATCATCAATCAGAATGTCGCCCTCGTCTGCTTGATACAGACCGTAAAGCACATTCATCAAAGTGGATTTTCCGGCGCCGTTTTCGCCAAGCAGACAATGAATCTGCCCAGGCTCGGCAATCAGATTGACCTTGTCGTTCGCGGTCATCTCGCCGAAGCGCTTTGTAATACCTCGGAGTTCCAGCTTCATCGCTTGTCCGTTTCTACTGCTCAAACCTGCCCAATAGGGGCTGTTGGTTTCAGTCTAACTCCGTGCATTCACTCAAAACTCCAAACGCCCGTGCAAAGAAAATCGGGGCTGGCCCAAAGGCCAACCCCGACTCTCGTAAGCGAAGTTATTACTTCTTGTAGATAGAAGTAACTACTAGTGAACCATCGATGATCTTCTTCTGAAGGTCGTCAAGTTCAGCCTGAACGCCAGCTGGGTAAGCAACGTCGTGCTGTGCAGAAATCTGAACACCACCGTTTGCTAGGTTGCCAACGTACTGGTTAGCGTCGCCACCAGCGAAGGTCTTGTCTAGGCCTGACTTGATTGTCTCTAGAACAGCCTTGGCCATCTTCTTCTCAACTGAGGTCAAGATGTTTGCCTTGTACTCAGCGTGAGCTGAAATGCCGTACCAGTCAGAGTCAACACCAATAACGTAGGTGCCCTTGTGGTCAAGAGTTGCCTGACCTGAACCCTTACCAACAGGACCAGCAACAGGAAGAACGATGTCTGCACCCTGTGCGAAGAACTGCTCGGTTAGAGTCTTGCCCTTAGCAACGTCTGAGAAGTCACCAGTTGCTGACCACTTTGAGCTGTCCTTGTTTTCAGCGCCAAGCACCTTAACTGACTTGCCCTTTGCCTTGTTGTAGTAGTCAACACCCTGCTTGAAACCATCCATGAAGATGGTTACTGAAGGGAACAACATTCCACCGTAGGTAGCAACCTTGCCGGTCTTAGTTGTTGCTGCAGCTAGGTAACCTGCAAGGAATGCAGCTTCTGCAGTGTCGTACTGAAGTGGCTTCACGTTGTCTAGCGACAATGGTGAGAAGTCGTCGTTTGAAAGACCTGAGTCGATCAGAGCGAAGTTAACATCGGTGTGTGCCTTCGCAGCATCGCGAGTAGCAGCAGCAAGTGCGAAACCAACGTTGATGATGATGTTGCAACCTTCGTTGATCATTGAGTCAACACCTGAAACGTAGTCAGTCTGAGTTGCAGTCTCTGGAGATTCAACTGATGCAATCTGCACGCCAAGGGTAGCTTCCGCTTCCTTAAGACCGTTGTATGCCTCTTCGTTGAATGAAGCGTCCTTGAAACCACCCTGGTCAGACACCATACATGCCTTGTAGTCAACTGGGGTTACGGTTGGGGTCGATGGAGCTGACGCACAACCTGCAAGAGTTAGAGCTGCAACAGATGCAAGCGCTAGGCCCTTAAGAATGTTCTTGTTCAATTAGATTCCTCCTGGAATAACGACGGTGGCTCTCACGCGTCGTTGCTATTTCAGCCTAGCGATTAAAGAACGTCGGAATGACCAGTGGCCTTTAGTGCGTCCACCAAACTCTTCACGCGCTGTGCGTGCTCCTTTGTCGTAACAAGAAGTGCGTCCGGGGTATCCACCACAATGATGTCTTCAACACCGATAAGCGCGATCAGGCGATCGGTATCGGAAACCAAAATTCCGCTTGAACTATCAGCCAGAACTTTAGCGTTGCCCAAAACTGCTAGGTTTCCGCGGCGACCCTGAGACTGCAACTCGGCAATCGCGGCAAAGTCACCAACATCGTGCCAAGAGAAGCTGGCTGGAATAACCGCAACCAAACCGGCGGCGGCCGCTGGCTCGGCAACCGAGTAATCGATCGCAACCTTCTTAAGGGTCGGCCAAATCTTTTCGATCGCAGCCTTGCGGTTATCGGTGTCCCATTCGGCAGCCAGCTCCATGATTGAGGCGTGCAGGGCAGGTTCAGACTTTGCCAACTGTTCAAGAAGTAAACGAGCCGGGGCAATGAACATACCGGCGTTCCACAGGTACTGACCTGAGTCAACGTACTTGCGGGCCTTGGCGATGTTTGGCTTCTCGACGAACTTGATTACATGGCGGGCCTCTGGCGCACCGGCGATGCCAAGCTCCTCGCCAGATTTGATGTAGCCAAAGCCAACCGAAGGCTCAGTTGGCTCAATGCCGATGGTCACAATCTTGCCGGTGGCGGCAACCAAAACTGCCTCGCGCACGGTCTTGTGGAACTGGTCGTCCTCGGTGATTACGTGGTCGGCAGCAAATGAGCCAATAATTACGTCCGGTTCTCGCTGCATCAAAATGGCTGCGGCGAGCGCGATGGCAGCGGTTGAGTCTTTAGGTGAAAGCTCCAGCACCAGGTTGTCTGTAGATAGGTCTTCGATTTGCTCAAGCACGGCCGACTTGTGAACCTTGCCGGTCACCACAAGGATTCGGTCCTTGCCGGCTATAGGCGTTAAGCGGTCCCAGGTGTCTTGAAGCAGGGTCTGGCCAGAGCCAGTGAGGTCGTGCAAAAATTTTGGCGCCGATGCGCGTGAAAGTGGCCAAAGACGGCTGCCAATGCCGCCGGCCGGAATGATGCTGAAGAATCGATCCAGTGGATCTCGCTGAGTAGTCATAACTACTAAAAACCTTAGCCCAATGCCTCTATATGGGCGAGAACGGGGTTTTTGCAGGCTTAGACTAGAAGAGATTTTTGACTCAAAGTTGATCAAGGAGGATGGCCTGTGCCAACCATGCCAGCAGGTACTTTGTACCGCGGAAAAGTAGGAATGTGGTCGTGGGTACTCCACCGAATTACCGGTGTAGCCATCTTCTTCTTCCTTCTAGTACACGTTCTAGACACCGCCCTGGTTCGCCTAAGCCCAGAGGCATATAACGCGGTAATCAGCACCTACAAGACACCCCTTATTGGTCTGGCAGAGCTTGGTCTAGTTGCGGCAATCCTGTTCCACGCTCTAAACGGTTTGCGCATCATCCTGATTGACTTCTGGCGCAAGGGCGTCAAGTACCAGAACTTGATGTTCTGGATTGTTATTGCCATCGCGCTTATTGCGTTCATTGGCTTTGCCCCACGCCACCTATCTCACGTATTCGGTTAAGGAGAAGCGAAATGTCAGTAGTTATCGAACAGCCACGCTCACCTCGCAACCGCAACCAGGCCAACTTGGAAAAGTATGGCTGGTTGTACATGCGCCTATCGGGTGCGCTGCTAGTAATTCTTATTTTTGGTCACCTATTCACCAACCTTTTTGCCGGTGAAGGCATCAAGGCAATTGACTTTGCATTTGTTGGTGGCAAATGGTCTGACCCATTCTGGAAAGTTTGGGACCTCGCGATGCTTTGGCTTGCGCTGATTCACGGCACCAACGGCATGCGCACCATCGTGAACGACTACACCTCTAAAGAAAACATTCGCAAGGCTTTGGTTTGGTCGCTCTGGGGAATTTGTGCGGTGCTTGTAACACTTGGAACTCTTGTGGTGTTCACTTTTGATCCATGTCCTGCAGGTGCACTGCCTGAGCTTCTACCTTCTTTCTGCCCAACTGCTTAATCTTCTGAACAACCTAAAAGGAATAAACATAAATTGAGTAAGCCAAAGGTTCATCACTACGAGTACGACGTTGTAATCGTGGGTGCGGGTGGCGCAGGTATGCGCGCGGCAATTGAAGCCGGACCACACGCAAAGACCGCAGTTATTTCAAAGCTGTTCCCTACTCGCTCGCACACCGGTGCGGCACAGGGTGGTATGGCAGCAGCACTTGGAAACGTTGAAGAAGACAGCTGGGAATGGCACACCTTCGACACCGTTAAGGGTGGCGACTACCTGGTTGACCAGGATGCCGCGGAGATTCTTGCAAAGGAATCAGTACAGGCAGTTATTGACCTAGAGAACATGGGTCTACCTTTCAACCGCACACCAGAAGGCAAGATTGACCAGCGCCGATTTGGTGGTCACACTCGCGACCACGGTAAGGCACCGGTTCGTCGTTCTTGCTACGCGGCCGACCGCACCGGTCACATGATCTTGCAGACCCTTTACCAAAACTGCGTAAAGCTTGGCATTGAGTTCTACAACGAGTTCTATGTGCTTGATCTAGTGATGACCAAGGTTGATGGCCAAGAGCGTCCATCTGCAGTGGTTGCCTACGAGCTTGCTACCGGTGAACTACACGTGTTCCAGGGCAAGAGCATCATCTTTGCTACCGGTGGTTTCGGAAAGATTTTCAAGACCACTTCAAACGCACACACTCTTACCGGTGACGGCGTTGGAATTATTTGGCGCAAGGGTCTTCCACTAGAAGACATGGAGTTCTACCAGTTCCACCCAACCGGTCTTGCCGGTCTAGGCATTTTGTTGTCAGAGGCCGCACGTGGTGAGGGTGGAATCCTTCGCAATGCATCGGGTGAGCGCTTCATGGAACGCTACGCACCAACCATCAAGGACTTGGCTCCGCGTGACATGGTTGCGCGTGCAATGGCTAACGAGGTTCGCGAGGGTCGCGGTGCTGGTCCAAACAAGGACTACGTTCTGCTTGACCTAACTCACTTGCCACCAGAGGTAATTGACGAGAAGCTTCCTGATATCACCGAGTTCGCTCGCACCTACCTGGGTGTTGAGCCTTACACAGAGCCAGTTCCGGTATTCCCTACCGCGCACTACGCAATGGGTGGTATTCCAACCAACGTTCAGGCAGAGGTTCTTCGCGACAACGACACCGTTGTACCTGGTCTCTATGCCGCTGGTGAATGTGCGTGTGTATCGGTTCACGGTGCAAACCGTTTGGGCACCAATTCGCTGCTAGACATCAACGTGTTTGGTAAGCGTGCCGGTGTTGCAGCGGTTGAATATGCAAAGACAGCAAAGCACGTTCCGGTTCCTGCCAACGCGGCCGAAGAAGTTATCTCAATGATCGAGAAGGTTCGTAAGTCAAAGGGCACTGAAAAGGTTGCGGTTCTTCGTAAAGAACTTCAAGAATCTATGGATAAAAACGCTCAGGTTTACCGCACTGAGGAATCTTTGGACGAGGCACTAAACGACATTGCATCGCTTCGCGCTCGATACGAAAACATCAGCGTGCAAGACAAGGGTCAGCGATTCAACACCGATCTACTTGAAGCGATTGAACTTGGCTTCTTGCTTGACCTTGCCGAAGTACTTGCACTTACTTCACGTGAGCGTCGCGAAAGTCGTGGAGCTCACCTTCGTGAAGACTTCCTAGCTCGCGACGACGACAAGTTCATGGTTCACTCAATGGCCTACCTAACTGACAAGCCGGCCAAGAAGCCTGGCGACAACATCAAAGTTGGCTGGAAGCCAGTCATTGTTACCAACTACCAGCCGATGGAGCGTAAATACTAATGGCAACTGCAGTAGCTACTAAAGGAAACGAATTCGAACAAATGGGTGCCGTCCCAACCTTCCAGGTAACCCTGTTTGTTCGCCGCTTCAACCCAGAAGATGGTCAAGAAGCTCGTTGGGAAGACTTTGACGTTCAGGTCCACGGCACAGACCGCGTGCTTGATGCTCTTCACAAGATCAAGTGGGAGATGGATGGTTCACTAACCTTCCGTCGTTCATGTGCTCACGGTGTTTGTGGTTCAGATGCAATGCGCATCAACGGCCGCAACCGCTTGGCATGTAAGACCCTGATCAAAGACCTAGACATCACTCAGCCAATTTACGTTGAGCCAATCAAGGGTCTAAACGTAGAGAAGGATCTTGTCGTAGACATGAACCCGTTCTACCAGGCTTACAAAGACATCAACCCTTTCCTAATCGCAAGCGA
>CANGJO010000049.1 GCA_947454285.1 Microbacteriaceae bacterium
ATGGCGATGTAGATCGGCACATAGAGCCAACGAGGTGCGTGAATCCAAAAGACTCGGAATCCAATTCCCAGAATCGCTGTTCCCCAAATAATTGACATCAGTAGCAGGGCTTTTTCTTGGGGGAGCGCCAACCAGGTGATTGGCGTGTAGCTTCCGGCAATCAGGAGAAAAATATTTGCGTGGTCAATTCGCTTGAGAGTGACCTTTACCTTTGGGCTCCAGTTGAAGCGATGGTAAAGCGCAGAGTTGCCGAATAACAAAACTGAGCTGGCGAAGAAAATTGCAGTGGCAATTTTAGCTGGCACGCCATTTGCCAGAACCACCAGCACAATCCCTCCTGCAATGACCAGGGGTAACACGCCTGTGTGGATCCAGCCGCGCCAAGTCGGCTTCACCTCTGTAGGGGTCTCGCGGAAACCATCGCTGATTGGCATGCTCACAAGGCAAGTCTATTGCCCCAACCTGAAGTAGCCTTGTCCTGTGCGTAACTTGATTTACCGGCTATACGAGCGCTCCCTAGAGCGCGGGCTTGCTCCCTCGGACTTGCCTAAACATGTGGCGGTAATGCTGGATGGTAATCGTCGTTGGGCAGAGCGTCGCCCAGGAGCAATTGCGGCTCATGGTCATGCCGCGGGCGCAAACAAAATTTTTGATTTTCTTGGCTGGTGTGACGAAATCGGAATCAAGGTAGTCACGCTCTACATGCTTTCAACAGACAACTTGGTAAAACGCGATTCCAAAGAGCTCGCCGATCTACTAAAGATCATCGGCTCCGTGGCTACCGAAATGGCAAAGCGTAAGCGCTGGCGAATTCGATTGGTTGGCGATCGCGCCTCGCTTCCAGCGGATTTGTTGCAAGAGCTTGAGGCCGCCGAGGCTGCAACCGCAAAACTAAAAAAGCCAGAGGTAAATCTTGCCGTTGGTTATGGTGGCCGCAAAGAAATCGCCGATGCTATGCGTTCAATTTTGAAAAAGCACTCCGATGAGGGCACCACCATCGAGCAGCTTGCCGAACTACTTGATCCAGACTTAATTACCGAGCATCTTTACACCGGCGGTCAGCCAGATCCGGATCTGATCATTCGAACTTCGGGGGAGCAGCGGTTATCGGGCTTCCTGCTTTGGCAGAGTTCCAATTCCGAGCTCTACTTTGAAGAGGCTCTCTGGCCAGACTTTCGCAAGGTGGACTTCTTGCGTGCGATTCGCGCGTTTGAGTCGCGACACCGCAGATACGGCGCCTAACCACCGTCTTGTAGCCGCCAGGTAAACAACAGATAACGAACCCGAATTCGGGCGTGTCTAAACCTCAAGTTGAGATTTAGCAGGCGTAGTTTTGGCTCAAGCTGAAACAAAGGAGCCTAGGTGCCTAAGTCAACAACTACCTCTTCTGCTGCGACGGTAAAGGCTTCGGCAAAGAAACCACCCAAGGCTTCGATCGGCACCAAGACCTATGTGCTCGACACATCGGTGTTGCTTTCGGACCCACGCGCAATCTTCAAGTTCAAAGAACAAGAGGTTGTGATTCCAATCATCGTGATTAATGAGCTTGAGAAAAAGCGTCACGATCCAGAAATCGGCTACTACGCTCGCCAGGCGCTGCGTCATCTAGATGATCTTCGCATTCAGCACGAGCGTCTTGACTTTCCAATGGAAGTCGGCGACGGCGGTCTATTGCGCGTTGAGCTAAACCACATTGACCAGACCACGCTTCCAAAGGGTTTCCAACTTGGCGACAACGACAGCCGCATTCTTGCGGTTGCCTTCAACTTGGCAAGCGAAGGTCGCGACGTGACCTTGGTCACCAAGGATCTTCCGCTACGCGTAAAGGCTTCAGCCCTTGGTATGGCCGCCGACGAATATCGCAACGATAACGCGGTTGACTCTGGCTGGACCGGAATCGACGAGTTAGCGCTTTCTGCCGATGAGATGTCAGACCTATACGACACAGAAATCATCAAGCACAAAGACGTTGCCAACATGCCAATTAACACGGGACTGGTGATTAGCTCTGAGCGAGGTCATGCTCTTGGTCGCGTTGAAAAGGGTGGCAAGGTCAAGTTGGTTCGCGGTGATCGGGATGTCTTTGGTGTGCACGGTCGTTCGGCCGAGCAGCGCCTAGCGATTGACGTGCTGCTTGACCCAGAGGTTGGCATAGTGTCACTTGGTGGTCGCGCAGGTACAGGTAAATCAGCAATGGCACTGCTTGCCGCACTTGAGATGGTGCTTGAGCGTCGTCAGCACAAGAAAATCATTGTCTTCCGCCCAATCTTTGCAGTGGGTGGCCAAGAGCTTGGCTACCTACCCGGCAGCGAATCAGAAAAGATGAACCCTTGGGGCCAGGCAATTTTTGACACCCTTGGACCGCTGGTTTCAAAGGAAGTTATCGATCACATCGTTGACCGTGGTCTTCTTGAGATCTTGCCCCTAACTCACATTCGCGGCCGCTCGCTGCACGATGCCTTTGTGATTGTTGATGAGGCCCAGTCGCTTGAGCGCAACACACTGTTGACTGTGCTTTCTCGTATTGGTCAGAATGCCAAGGTCGTGCTGACTCACGATGTTGCCCAGCGCGACAACCTGCGCGTTGGTCGCCACGACGGCATTGCTGCAGTTATTGAGTCGCTAAAGAACCACGAACTTTTTGCCCACATGACCCTGCAGCGCTCCGAGCGCTCGGCTATTGCGGCGCTGGTGACAGACCTGCTCGACAACTAGAAATGATTCCGGCTTTGGGTATAGCCTGTAGCCATGAATTTTGAACAAGCAGATCCAGCAATCCAAAAGTTGTTGTCAGATTACTTTGACGTCATGCACCACCAAGACATGACTGTCTTTGACAAGGTGTTCCACAAGAACTGCGCACTTTATTCAACGCAGACTGGAGAGCTGAGTCTTCGCCCTTATGACATTTACCGTGATGTCGTAGCAAACCGTGAATCGCCGGCAAGTCTAGGAAATACACGTCGCGACAAGGTACTGATGTTCGACCAGGTGTCACCAACTCTCGCCCTTGTCAAGGTGCAGCTTGAGATGTTTGGCGGTGTGATGCAGGATTACCTAAACATCGTTTTCCTTGACGGGCAGTGGTGGATAATGGCAAAGATGTGGGAAAGAGTCGGCGACGCCGCCTAGTTTCCCGGCCTCGCTAGAAATCCGGGGCTGTTGATAACCCCGATAGGGTTTTCGCGAAGTTCCTAATCTCGGAATTATGAATTCCGGATTTCAAATTTTGAATCTCTTTGCGCTCAGCGGAACCGTTTATCTGGTAGCGGTTGCCTACCGGCTTTCGATGATTGATGTTCGCGAACACCGGTTGCCGAATCGTCTTGTATTGCCAGCATTTCCTATTGCGCTAGGTGGGCAGTTGATAGCCTGCGCGTTGGGTGCAGACTGGTTCAATCTGTTGGTTGCATTGGCCTGCTGCCTGTTGGCCTTGTTGATTGGTTTGGCGGCAAATCGCTGGGCAACACTTGGAATGGGCGACGTAAAACTTATCGCCGCCATATCGCTATCGCTGGGTTGGTTTAGCTTCCTGGCACCACTTGTTGCGGTGGTCTTGGCGTTTGTGATTGCTTGTGCAGTGGTGCTAGTGATGGTTGCGCTGCGAAAAACAACACTTGGTAGCAGCTTTGCGCTTGGGCCTTATTTACTGGTTGGTTTTGTGTTGACCCAGATGCTTACTTGGTCTTCGTACTTAGGCGGCTTCTCGCCAAGCTTCTTGATGTAGAGGCGGCGGCCCGATAGGTATCGGGTTATTTCAAGATGTGCCACCTGGCAATCTTTTTTATTCAAATACGTTTCTTGCAAATCCCAAAGTCGCTTGGCCCAGGCATCCGAGTGTGCATCGTCTTTAGGTAGGTGAGCGATTTCGTGAAGCATGGTGTCTTTGTCAAAGTGGCAAAGCATCATGGTGTCTGTATCTTTATCAACCCAGGCCATTGAGTGCCTAGGGGAGCGCTTGGCTCCAAGGTGCGAGTGAATGCGCACCCAATTAAGGTTCCACTTTTTATCGCGTAGCACTTTGTCTAACAGCAGCAAAGTTGGCTTCCACAAATCCCAGGCTTCGTTTTGAAAACCGGGAACGGGCCTTACCTCAAAAGAAAGGCGGGTCGCCCAGAGAGGAACTTCTCTCCAGCGCCCGCCGATCTTTGCAGTAATTAAATTTGGAATTGCAAACCTGCCGTGTTTAAAGGCCAGCCAAGATCACAGACCAGGGCTGGTCATTGAAAGCACATCAAGTGCCTTGTCTAGCTGCTCCATGGTTAGCTTCTCGCCATCAACGTAGCCAAGCTCAATGGTCGCCTCGCGCACGGTGATGCTCTTGGCAACTGAGTGCTTTGCAATCTTTGCTGCCGCCTCGTATCCGATGTACTTGTTTAGCGGAGTCACAATCGATGGGCTTGATTCCGCCAACGCACGAGCGCGCTCTTCATTAGCCTCAAGGCCCTTGATGGTCTTGTCGGCGAGTAGACGAAGTGAGTTTGAAAGCAAGCGGATTGATTCCAGTAGGGCATTGCCCATTACCGGAATCGCTACGTTCAGTTCAAAGTTTCCGGTGGCTCCGGCCCAGGCAACGGTTGCATCGTTTCCGATTACACGTGCACAAACCATCATCACGGCCTCTGGAATTACTGGGTTTACCTTTCCAGGCATGATCGATGAACCAGGCTGAAGATCTGGAATGCTCAACTCGCCAAGACCAGCGTTTGGTCCTGAACCCATCCAACGAAGGTCATTGTTGATCTTGGTAAGTGAAACCGCAAGCACGCGAAGCGCACCAGATGCCTCAACCAAACCGTCGCGGGCACCCTGTGCTTCAAAGTGGTCGCGTGCCTCAGTGATTGGAAGCTTTGTTTCTTCGGCAAGCAAGCGAATTACTTCTTGCGGGAAGCCCTTTGGGGTGTTGATTCCGGTACCAACCGCGGTTCCACCAAGTGGAACTTCTGCGGTACGCCCAATGGTTGATTCAACGCGCTCAATTGCGTAGCGAATCTGTGCGGCGTAGCCACCAAATTCCTGGCCAAGAGTTACCGGGGTGGCATCCATCAGGTGGGTGCGACCAGCCTTCACAACGGTCTTCCAAAGGTCGCGCTTTTCTTCCAGCGCCTTTGCTAGGTAGTCCAGTGAAGGCAGCAAGTCGTGAATCAGCGCAGCGGTTACGGCAACGTGAACCGAGGTAGGGAATACGTCGTTTGAAGACTGTGACGCGTTTACGTGGTCGTTAGGGTGAACGTCTTTGCCAAGGCCCTTGGTCGCCAAAGTTGCTAGAACCTCGTTCATGTTCATGTTCGATGAGGTACCTGAACCGGTCTGGAAAATATCCACTGGGAATTCGCCATCGAACTTACCAGCAATAACCTCATCAGCTGCGTTTGCAATCGCCTTGGCGATCTCGGCATCAAGCACGCCAAGCTTGGCATTTGCCTGAGCGGCAGCCTTCTTTATCTGTGCCAGCGCTGCAATGTGCGCGCGCTCAAGTGTGGTGCCTGAGATTGGGAAGTTCTCAACTGCACGCTGAGTCTGTGCGCGGTAGAGAGCGTTTACTGGAACCTTTACTTCACCCATGGTGTCGTGTTCGATGCGGTATTCCACTAGTTGGCCTTTCGTTGCCTTTAGGTACTTATTTGATGTCGCCAACAATGACGATTGGGTGAATCTCGCCGAGTGCAAGTTTGTAGTTTGCACCCACCACGGCAAGCTTGCCGGCCTTTACGGCACTAGCAATCAAACTGCTGCGAGTTAGAAGTTCATTAATGGTGTCTTGAACGTGTAGTTCGGTAATTTCATCAATCTCAAATTTGCCGGCAGCATTTGCCGCATCAACTGTTGGGCGAATGCGCTCAACCAAGTCGTGAATGAATTTACCTTCAGACTTAAGTGCGCCTTCAGAGGCATCGATGGTTGCTCGAATTGCACCACATTCGTCGTGACCTAGAACCAGAATCAATGGAACTTTCAAAACCTCAACTGAAAATTCCAGCGAACCGATAATGGTCTCGGCAATTACTTGCCCTGCATTACGCACAACAAATAGGTCGCCAAGGCCTACGTCAAAAATAATTTCCGCAGAGAGGCGCGAGTCAGAGCAACCAAACAGTGCGGCGAACGGAATTTGTTTTGCCGCCAATGCTTCACGGCGTTCAATGTCTTGACGCGGGTGAGCAGGAGAGCCAGAAACGAAGTGCTTGTTACCTTCTACAAGTGCATCCCAGGCTGCTTGTGGAGTCTGTGGTCGGTTAGTAGTTGCCATTATTTGATCTCCTTTTCAAGAAGAGCTGCAAATTCGTCAAGTTCAGAATCGGTCGCGGTTGAACTCATCGCGATAAAGTTGCCATCTTTTTCAAGAGTCCACAGGCGCGGATCGGCATCGGTGTTCTTGCCTGGTTTCCACTTGGTCCAGGTGTTGTTTTTGGCGGTTGACTCAGTGTCCGGTTCAAAGCCCACGGTCTGCAGAGCAACCCAAGTTGGATTTACGCCAAAGCCTTGAGTAACGCCAACGTATTGATTGTTTGGCCCAACAAAGCCAACCTTCCAAACTTTTACGCCATCGGCAGCGGTTGCGTTCCACTTTGCCTGGTTGGCCCACCAGCCCTTAGGTAGTTCCGGTGCAACCAAGTTCAAATTGCTTGCGGTTTCGGCATCTAACGCAGCTGCAACGTAGTCAACGGCCTTGATGCGATTGCTGTCATCGCGAGGCACTGCAAGTACGGTGATGATTACGATGCCAAGGCAGGCAACCAAAGACAGAACTAAGTTGACTACAGTCTGCTTGGCGCGGTGCTTGGCAGCAGAGTCTGCCGGGTCCGGCGCCTGGTCGGCTGATTGAGTCTTTGGAGTGCTCACTAGTTGGCTTTCTTCTTAGCCACGGCATCGTCTAGACGCTTGCGTGCGCCGGTCAGCCAGCTTTCACACTGAGTGGCAAGGGCTTCACCGCGCTCCCAAAGTGCAAGTGATTCTTCAAGGGTGACTGAACCCTGTTCCAGCTCGGCAACTACCTTGACTAGTTCGTCACGGGCGGCCTC
>CANGJO010000050.1 GCA_947454285.1 Microbacteriaceae bacterium
CTAGACCATAGATTTCGGAGCCAAGTGGCAGACCAAAAGTATTAGCCCAGGCAACCACAAGACCAACCACGATCGTGACCGAAAGGCAGATTGAGTACCAAATTCTGCTGGCGAAAGCTGCTGTTAGAAACAAGGCCATGGCAGCACTCATGCCGCCGGCAACCGGAGACAGCCCTAACCAGATTTCAACAGCCGTGCCAATCACGGTCAGCGAAATACTAAGTGCAGGAATTTGAGCGGCAAACAGAATGGCCACCGCCAAAATTGCCGTAGTGATTAGAGCTGGAAAGCCCTGAGCAAGTAGGTCAATGCCACCAAGGAAAAGTAGGGCAAAGGCGCTTAGCGCCGCGGAAGAGAGCCATCTATGGTCTTGGATCCAACGTATCAACGTGGCCTCCAGATCATTGAAAAAGAGTGGCTCCCCGGCTTGGACTCGAACCAAGAACCTATCGGTTAACAGCCGATTGCTCTGCCAATTGAGCTACCGAGGAATGTTGATTTAGCAACTGGACTACATTACCAAAAATTTTGGCCCCAAAGGCTTGCTGACCCCGATTTTAGGGATTGGTGGGCTATTTAGTAGCCCAATTCAGGGTCAACTACCCCAACCAGCGGCTTGCCTTCGCCATAGGCCCGCACATTCTCACGAATGCGGTCAGAGAAGAGCCGCACCACTTGTTTGCGAGTATCCGCGGTGTGTGGCGTGATGATGATGTTCTTGGCATCCCACAGCGGGTGACCATCCGGCAGCGGCTCGGGATCTGTCACGTCAACCGCAGCCCCCGCAATCACGTCATTATTTAGAGCACCGATAAGGTCTGCGGTGTGCACCATGGGGCCACGTGCAATGTTGACCAGGTACGCAGTTGGCTTCATCATGGCAAACTTCGACGCATCGAAAAGGTATCGGGTTTCGTTTGTAAGCGCCGCAGCAAGTATTACTAAATCGGCCTTTGGAAGTTCTGCATCCAGCTGATCAAAAGCCAGGGTTTGATTGGCTCCTTGCATAGCCGCAGGATTTTTTCTGATCACGGTTACGTTGGCTCTGAAAGGAGCAAGCAATTTCAAAAGTTCCTCAGTGATGCCGCCACCGCCAAAAATAAGCACGTTGCTGTCGTAAAGCGAATCAGCGAATTGTCTACCCCAAGTCTTGGTGACTACCCGCTCAGGAATCACGCGCATCATGGCGAGTGAAAGAGCTAGGGCGTGTTCCGCCACAGGTTCGCGATATGAACCCTTGGCAGAGGTGAACAAGATTGGTCGCTTAATAATGTCGGCAAAGGCATCCACACCGGCAAATGGCAATTGCACCCATTCGATTTGTGGATTTTTATCAAGCATTTCGGCAAGTGCTTGTGGCTGCGAGTAATCCAACCAAATCAGAGCCTTGACGGTTGAATCAATTGGAACTACTTGGGCCCCGGCTTCGACGGCGGCTTCAAGATATTCAGGAAAGGCCTTTGGCTCCATCGCAACTTGAATCATTTTTACAAGCCCTGCAGTTTTCTGCGTTCAGTTTCTAGTTCCACCAGCTCACGCTGAATCCGTGCGCTCTCTTGTGGATCTTCGGCAACATCGGTTCGGCGAAGCGCTGCCAATAGGTTTGCCTTTTCGTGAGCAAGTGCGTTTACCAATGCTCTGGCGACCACGCCCTGGCCGTAGCGAATCAAGTCGGCATCGTTGTTTGCTGGCAGAGCCTGTGCGGCAATTGAGCGAAGCAGCGAGTGCAGCTCTGCCGGAGTTGAACCACCAATCACATTCAGCCAATCCGATGAACCATGCGAAACCAGGCTGGTACCAATGGCCTCAAGAATTGCGTTGTGTGCTGGTGCGCTAAAACCATCTCGAACAATTCGAATCAATTGCTCCTGCGAATAAGAACTTGGCACCTGCACAAGCACCTCAAGAACTTGGCGTTCAAACCTAGTGATTGGGTCCGCAAGATTAGGCAGCGCAAATTCAGATTCCGGTTGGGTTTCCTGCTCTTCGGAAGGTGCGGGTGCATCGCGACGCATATCTTTAACGGCGTCGGCGCGAGTCTCTTTACCTGCTGCATCAACCAGAGCAGCAACCTCGTTGCCATCTAGGTTTACCCAACCGGCGAGTTCACGAATATACGCCGGGCGCATCGCAGAGTCGCGAATCGTGGCAACCACAGGTGCGGCCGCACGAGCAGCTCCTACCCTGCCCTCGATGGTTGCAAGATCAAACTTGCCAATTTTTTGCTTGATGGCAAATTCAAAAAGCGGCTTCTTGTTTTCAATCATCAAGCGAACAGCTTCGTCACCCTTTTGACTGCGCAGGTCACAAGGATCTAATCCGTCCGGGCCAACTGCAACAAAGGTTTGCGCCGAGAATTTGTGCGAGTCGTTGAACGCACGCATTGCGGCCTTTTGGCCAGCGGCATCGGGGTCAAAGGTAAAGATCACTTCTGCCGGGGTGTCTTTCTCGGCAGACAGCATGCGGTTCAGAATGCGAATGTGCTCGTCACCGAAAGCCGTTCCGCAGGTGGCCACCGCGGTGGTAATGCCGGCAAGGTGGCACGCCATCACATCTGTGTAGCCCTCGACCACAACAACGCGTTGCTGCTTAGAGATATCCTTCTTGGCCAAATCAAGACCATAAAGCACCGATGACTTGTGATACACCAGAGTGTCACTGCTGTTTAGGTACTTTGGGCCCTGGTCATCGTCAAACAGTTTTCGCGCACCAAAGCCAATGACCTGACTGGCGGCATCGCGAATCGGCCAAATCAAACGTCCACGGAACTTGTCGTAGGCGCCGCGATCGCTCTTGGTTGCCAGCCCTGCGGTAACCAATTCTTCAATCGTGAAGCCAAGTTTCTTCAGGTGATCGGTGAGATTGCTCCAGCCTTTGGGCGCAAAGCCCACACCAAAGAGATCCGCCGCAGCCTTGTCGAAGCCACGCCCCTTTAGGAAGTCGCGGCCAGGAATTGCTTCGTCGGTCATCAGTTGTGACTGGTAAAAAGCTGCTGCAGCGGTGTTGGCCTCAAGAATTCGCGAGCGTTGACCCTGATCCTGTGCCGGGCCGCCATCTTCGTAGGTCAGTTCAAAGCCAACTCGTGCCGCAAGCTTTTCAACCGCTTCATAGAAGCTGATTGATTCCATTTGCTGAAGAAACTTATAGACGTCGCCACCCTCGCCACAACCAAAGCAGTGGTAGAAACCCTGCATTGGGCGAACGTTAAAAGAAGGTGACTTCTCGTCGTGAAATGGGCAAAGACCCTTGAGCGATCCAACGCTGGCGTTTTTTAGTGAGACGTACTCGCCCACTACATCGGCGATGTTTACGCGAGATTTGACCTCTTCAATGTCTCGCGCCCTGATTTTCCCCGCCATGGCTCTTATCCTAGGCTTTCGCTGCGTGCCATTAGAAAGACGGCCCTTTGACGACTAGTCGGTTGTGCATGGTGATTGCACTTTGGTCGGTCAACGATGCCACCTGGTCAACCACCACGCGACGCTTTTCAGCATCGGTGTTGGCCTTACCCCAGGCAGCGGTGCAGTAAACATCCAAGTTTTCACCGTTAGAGGCCAAAATGGCATCGGCTAGTTCAGCAAGCAGCTCGCGCTGCCATTCGTAGATTGGTCGGCGTGATTCGTGTGACATCAGGAATGCCGAGACAATGCCTTTGAGCACTGCAATCTCAGCCTTCACATTTGCTGGTACTTCAATGCGAGCTCCGTATCGGGTCATAGATTCACTATTGGACGCATCAACAATTGCCGCAATGGTCTGACTTACAAAGCGTCCAATCAAATCACTGGCCAAATTCTTTAGGCTGCCAAGCATTGCCGGTGTGCGCTCAAACCTGATTGGCCAATTAGGCAACGCCTGCAAATTGTTTAGCGCCTCGGCCAAAACAGGCTTGGAATAAACACCAACATTCCATTCACTAATTTTTTCTAGCAACTCTTCTTCTGCGGCAGAGTCGGCAAGCTCTTCAAGTTTGATGTAACCAGAGACAATCGCATCTTCAAAGTCGTGCACTGAGTACGCAACATCGTCAGAGAAATCCATGACCTGAGCTTCAACACTCTTTACTCGGCTTGGCGCACCAATTCGCATCCAGTTGTAAATCTCTAGGTCGTCGTCGTAAACACCAAACTTGATTGAGTGCTCGCGCATTTCGCCGGCTTCACCCAGCGACCATGGATACTTACAAGCTGCATCAAGACTTGCACGCGTTAAGTTCAAACCAACGCTGGTGCCATCGGCCAGAAAAACCTTTGGTTCAATGCGAGTTAGCAGTCGCAGGGTTTGCGCGTTGCCTTCGAAACCACCAATACCTGCGGCCCAATCGTTCAGGCCCTTCTCGCCATTGTGACCAAACGGTGGGTGACCTAGGTCGTGAGCCAAACAGGCCATGTCAACGATGTCTGCATTTAAACCAAGATCGATTGCCATTTCGCGCCCAATCTGCGCAACCTCTAGAGAGTGAGTCAATCGAGTACGAGCGAAGTCACCGCCACTAGGTGAAAGCACCTGAGTCTTGGCACCAAGGCGACGAAGAGCTGATGAGTGCAAGACACGTGCGCGATCGCGAGCAAATTCACCACGCTGTGACTTACCGGTTCGCGTCTCAGGCAGGAAACGCTCGCGGTCAAAATCGGTGTAGCCAAGTTCTAAAGAATTTCTTTCCATTAGCCGCCAGACACTCCCAGCTCTGCTTCTTGAAGTACCTTGCGCTGATCGCCAACCAGTTCACGTGACTGCAACCAGTTCTCCGGGAGTGCACAAATCTTTGCGCCGCCAAGACGACCACGCGGACCCTCTGCTTCTTCACCCGGATATGGTTGCGAACGATCTAGCGTTCCAAGAATTTCATCCATGTGTTCCAGTGACTCAACCTGAGAAAGCGCGGCGCGGAACTCTCCGCCAACCGGGTAGCCCTTGAAGTACCAGGCTACGTGCTTGCGAATATCGCGACAGGCGTGCATCTCGCTCTCGAAGAATTCAACCAGCAATTCAGCGTGGCGCTTGAAGGCATCGGCAACTTCACCAAGGCTTGGTTGAATCGGATTAATCGCGGCATCTGAATTTGGGTTGCGCAGATACTCATCAAAAGCGGCTTGCAGGTCGCCAAACAGCCAAGGTCTGCCTAGGCAACCGCGACCAACCACGACGCCATCTACCCCGGTCTCGCGCATCATTCGAATTGCATCACCGGCAGACCAGATGTCACCGTTGCCAAGTACCTGCACATCTGGCAGGGCCTCACGAAGCTTGGCGATTGCCGACCAGTCGGCTTGGCCAGAGTAGTAATCGGCAGCTGTTCTGCCGTGCAGGGCAATTGCGGTTACTCCCGCATCGCGCGCAGCCTTACCGGCTTCAATGTAGGTGAGGTGATCGGCATCAATGCCCTTGCGCATCTTGATGGTCAACGGGATTTCACCGGCAGCCTTTACCGCTGCATTAACGATTGAACTAAATAGATCTTGCTTCCATGGCAAGGCGGCGCCGCCACCTTTGCGAGTCACCTTTGGAACCGGGCAACCAAAATTCAAATCGATGTGATCGGCACGATTCTCGGCCACCAACATGGTCACTGCTTCGGCGATTGTTTTTGGATCAACGCCATAGAGCTGAACCGAACGAACTTCCTCTGATGGGTGATGCCCTACCAAGCGAAGCGATTCTTCGGTGCGTTCAACGAGCGCACGAGAAGTAACCATTTCGGAAACATACAGACCGCCACCAAACTCACGGCAGAGTCTTCGGAAAGCGGTGTTGGTAATACCCGCCATTGGCGCAAGCACAACCGGCGTTGCGATGGCGATCTTGCCATACTGCAACGCTGGTTTAGTGCTGGCCAAAGTCATTGATCTATGAAACTAGTTTTGCGCCAAGGTACTCGCGAAGCTTGCTAAGTGAAACGCGCTCCTGCTGCATGGTGTCGCGTTCGCGAACGGTAACCGCTTGGTCTTCAAGAGTGTCAAAGTCCACGGTCACACAGAACGGTGTCCCAATTTCGTCTTGACGACGGTAGCGACGACCAATTGCACCTGAATCATCAAAGTCAATGTTCCAGTGGCCACGAAGTTCCTGTGCCAGGTTGCGAGCAACTGGAGACAAGTCTTCGTTGCGAGAAAGCGGAAGAACCGCTGCCTTGATTGGAGCAAGGCGATAGTCAAGACGAAGTACGGTACGAACGTCAACGCCACCCTTGGTGTTTGGCGCTTCGTCTTCTGCGTACGCATCAACCAAGAACGCCATTAGTGAACGAGTAAGACCCGCGGCCGGCTCAATCACGTAAGGAGTCCAGCGCTCGTTCTTGTTCTGATCGAAGTAGCTCAGATCAGTTCCTGATTCGCGCGAGTGCGTGGTCAAGTCAAAGTCGGTGCGGTTAGCGATACCCTCAAGCTCACCAAACTCGCTACCAGGGAATCCAAACTTGTACTCGATATCCACGGTTCGCTTTGAGTAGTGCGAAAGTTTTTCCTTTGGGTGCTCAAAAATGCGCAAGTTGTTTGGGTTGATACCAAGATCGGTATACCAGTTCATGCGCTGTTCGATCCAGTAGTCGTGCCACTCTTCATCGGTGCCTGGCTCAACAAAGAATTCCATTTCCATCTGCTCGAACTCGCGAGTGCGGAAGATGAAGTTACCTGGTGTGATTTCGTTTCGGAAAGATTTACCAATCTGGCCAATACCAAACGGCGGCTTCATACGCGAGGCACCAAGCACGTTGGCAAAGTTCACAAAAATACCCTGCGCGGTTTCTGGGCGAAGGTAGTGCAATCCCTCTTCGGCGGCAACTGGGCCCAAGAAGGTCTGCAGCAAACCGTTGAAAGCCTTTGGCTCAGTCCAGGTATTTTTGCTGCCACAGTTTGGGCAAGCAATGTCGTTCATCGACTCCGGAGC
>CANGJO010000051.1 GCA_947454285.1 Microbacteriaceae bacterium
ATTGCCTGGCGAAGTGTCTTGCGACGTTGACCAAAGGCTGCGTCGGCTACCTCGAAGGTTGCCAAGCGCAATTCTTCGTCACCAAGAGGCACCGCACGCTTTGAGAAGTAAACCAAGGCTGAATCCACGTTTGGCACTGGCCAAAAAATATTGCGACCAACATTGCCCGCTAAGTACGACTCGGCATACCAAGCCAACTTCACGCTTGGAATGCCGTAAATCTTTGAACCCGGTTCGGCGGCTAATCGGTGGGCCACCTCTGCCTGAACTAGCACCAGCCCAGTTTGAATTGACGCAAAGCACTCTAAGAAGTGCAGCAGCACCGGAACAGAGATGTTGTAAGGAAGATTAGCAACCAGGGCATCAGGCGCAGCAGGCAATTCGTTTACCTTGAGCGCATCGTCGCGAACCAGGGTGAAGTCAGTGCCCGGTGCTCGCTGGGCAATTGTTGCCTCAAGTTCGGCGGCCATCTTTGGATCAATCTCAACAGCGATAACCTTTTTGGCAACTTCAAGCAGGCCAAGAGTTAGTGAGCCAAGGCCCGGGCCAATTTCAACCACGGTCTCAGCACCGGTTAGTTTTGCCGCCGCAACGATTCGCCGAATGGTGTTTGGATCGGTGACAAAGTTTTGACCAAGTTTTTTGGTTGGAGTCACGTCAAGTCGTGAGGCCAACTCACGAACATCAACCGCGCCTAAGAGATCAACCACTAGAAGCCCGCCGCCCAATCACCGTAAACGGTCTCAGTGTTTAGTGCCAACTGCGCGCAAAGTTCATCTAAGTCTTCGCCGCGTACCTCGGCCATGAAACGCGCGGTAACCGGAACCAGATATGGCGCATTTGGTCGGCCACGGAATGGCTCCGGTGCCAAGAAAGGTGCATCGGTCTCGATCAGAATCAAATCCTTTGGCGCCATTGCCAGTGAGTCGCGCAGGTGTTGATTGCGTTTGATGGTGATGTTGCCAGCAAACGACATGTACCAACCGTTGTCGATACAGATTTGAGCAAGATCGGTTTCACCTGAGTAACAGTGGAAGATAACTTTTTCTGGTGCACCAACGCGCTTCAAGGTGGCCACAACTTCGTCGTGGGCATCACGGTCGTGAATCATCAGCGCAATGTTGTTTTCCTTGGCGATTCGAATGTGCTCTTCAAAACTGTGCTGCTGCAGGGCAATCGAATTCTCGCCCTCTGTTCTAAAGAAATCCAAACCGGTCTCGCCAATCGCACGAACTCGAGGTTGCGCGGCCAATGCTTCAATCTCAGCAATCGCAGCATTCAAGGCATCTAGGTTTTCGTAAAGCGGGGCCTCGTTTGGGTGCAGCGCCACCGCTGCCAAAACTCGCGCGTCCTTGGTTGCCAACTCGGCACACCACTTAGAACTCTCTAGTGTCACACCAACCTGCACCACGCCCTTGATGCCAACACTCTGTGCGATGTCTAGATTTTCATTCCACGGCATTGCGCCAAGATCTTCATCGAAAACAAAATCCAGGTGACAGTGGTTGTCGTAGATCGCTACTTCTAGCGGCTCAGGCGCCGCAGGAAACGCTGAGGCAAACGCAGGTGCTTTGCGTTGGCTCATGACTACTTGGCTTCTTCAGTGGTCTCTATGCGAGGGAACAATGCCTCTAGCTCACCAATCGCGGCACCGGCAGTGAACTGCCCCCACTTACCCGCATCGGCAGTGTGCTGGTCGCCGATTGAGCCAAGTGAAACACCAATGGCCGCCCAAAGCTTTGCGGTTGCCTTAGGAGTGATGGGGTTTAACAGAACAGCAAGCACGCGCAGGCCTTCGACTGTGGTGTTCAAGACGGTTGCCAGGCGATCGCGAGTTGCCTCGTCCTTGGCAAGCACCCATGGCTCTTGAACGGTGATGTAGTTGTTCAACTCATCAACCAAAGTCCAGATCGCGCCAATTGCGTCGTGAATCGCAACCTTCTCAATTGAGGCATCGGAATCGGCAACTGCGGCAGCGGCAATTCTCTGCACCTGCAAATCTGCATCGGTGTAGTCGCCGGCAGCTGGAAGCACACCTTCGAAGTATCGGTGCACCATCGCGATTACTCGCGACGCCAAGTTTCCAAAACCGTTAGCAAGCTCTGCCTGGTAACGGGCAGACAGATCTTCCCAAGAGAACGATCCATCGCTACCAAAAGCGATTGCCTTCATGAAGTAGTAGCGGAATGCGTCAGAACCAAAAGTGTCAGTGATTTGCGAAGGCGCAATACCGGTGAGCTTTGACTTTGACATCTTCTCGCCGCCAACCAGCAACCAACCGTGACCAAACACCTGGTTCGCCGGAGCAAGACCGGCTGCCATCATCATTGCTGGCCAGATAACCGCGTGGAAGCGCAAGATATCTTTTCCAACAACCTGAACGCTTGCTGGCCAAAGCGATTCAAACTTTGCCTTAGCATCGGCCGAGTCTTCGCCGTAACCAATTGCGGTGATGTAGTTCAACAGCGCATCGAACCAAACGTAAGTGATGTGTCCGTTGTCCCAAGGAATGTCGATACCCCAGTCAAACTTTTCTTTTGAACGAGAGATTGAAAGATCATCAAGTCCGCGACGAACGAATGCAACAACCTCGTTGCGTGCAGAATCCGGCTGAATGAAAGTTGGGTTGGCTTCGTAGAAATCCAACAGCGGCTGAGTGAATTCGCTCAGCTTGAAGAAGTAGTTGGTCTCCTGAAGTTTCTCAACTGGCTTCGAGTGAATCGCACAAACCTGCTGACCGGCAAAATCGCCTTGGCCATCAATTAGATCGCCCTCGGTCTTGTACTCCTCACAACCAACGCAGTAGTTGCCCTCGTAAGAACCCTTGTAAATGAAACCGGTGTCGTAAAGGTGCTGCAAGAAAACCTGCACGTTCTTCTCGTGACGAGGTTCTGTGGTGCGAATGAAGTCTTGGTTGTTGATGTCAATGGTTTCAAGCAGTGGCAACCACGCTTCTTCAACAAGCTTGTCTGCCCACTCTTGTGGCGTGGTCTTGTTGGCCGCTGCGGTGCGCAGGATCTTCTCGCCGTGCTCATCTGTGCCGGTAAGCAGGAATGACTGCTCCCCGCGCTGGCGGTGCCAGCGAGCCAAGACGTCGGCAGCAACCTCTGTATAGGCGTGACCAATGTGCGGAGCGTCATTGACGTAGAAGATTGGGGTCGTTACGTAGAACGACTTTCCCTTGTTTGCAGGCATGGGTTCAATCTTAACCTAGGCAGGTTAGGAGTTGCCTGCCTTGCGACGGTCTAGCACCAGTTGGTACAGGTCGCTCTTGCTGGCACCGGCAGCAGAGGCAATCTCGGCCACCGCCTCTTTGAGCTTGGCGCCATCGTCCAACAGAGCAAGCACCTGCTCAACTAAATCTTCAATCTGCACTTCGGCAACCTGCGCACCAGCAATCACCAGCACCATCTCGCCCTTTGGCTCGCCCTTTGCCCACTCAACCAGGTGTGCCAAAGTTCCGCGTTCGGTGTGCTCAAACTTCTTAGTCAGCTCGCGAGACACCGTTGCCGCGCGATCAGCGCCCAATTCCAGCGTGGCGTCTTCGAGCGACTCCAAAATTCGGTGTGGTGATTCAAAAAACACCATGGTGCGTGGTTCGCGTGCCAGCGATGCAAACATCTTGCGGCGGTCGCCCTGCTTACGCGGCAAGAATCCCTCAAATGTGAATCGGTCAGTTGGCAACCCCGATACGGCGAGCGCGCTGAGCACTGCAGATGGACCAGGGATTACGGTGACTTCAATCTTGGCCTCAACCGCGGCACGTACCAGCAAGAAGCCCGGATCGCTAACGGTTGGCATTCCGGCATCGCTGACCACCAAAACGGGTTCGTCCTGTGCGATCTCCAGAATTTGCTTTAGGCGGTCGCCCTCGTTGTGCTCGTGCAGGCTAAACAGGCGGGCATTCAGTTTTACGCCCAAAGAATTGGCCAGCTTCAACAAACTGCGGGTGTCTTCGGCAGCAATGAACTTGGATTGCACCATTGCCTCGACCAGGCGCGGCGACGCATCGGCAAGATTACCTATCGGGGTCGCAGCAAGAATAAGCACGCTCTATTGTCCAGCATTCTTGTCTAGCATTAGGGACGTGATTGCTACCCTGACCAACTACCTAAACCGCACCGATGTGCGCAAGTTCATCGATCGCTTTGGGGCTTGGCTAATCATTGCCCTGGCTGCGGTCCTGCGCCTTTGGAATCTGGGCTACCCGGGCAAGTTGGTTTTTGATGAGACCTATTACGTAAAAGATGCTTGGACGCTTTGGAACAACGGTGCTGAGCGCGCCTGGCCAAACGATGCCAACCCAGCTTTTGAATCCGGTTCGGTAAATACCTACCTGACCGACCCAAGTTTTGTAGTTCACCCGCCACTGGGCAAATGGATCATTGGTTTGGGAATGTGGTTGTTTGGTCCGGAGCACTCATACTCGTGGCGCATCACCACAGCGCTAGTCGGAATTGTTGCCGTTGGTCTTTTGATTGCGATTGCCAAACTAATTTTCAAGTCAACCGCCTGGGCTTTGGCTGCCGGTTTCCTTTTTGCGATCGATGGTCACGCAATCGTGCTGGCCCGCACCGCGCTGCTAGATAACTCGTTGATGTTTTTTGCGCTGCTGGCTTTCTACTTTTTACTTCGCGATCAACAACTTCGCGACATTGATCGCCTGGTGCGTTTTAGACCTTGGCTGATTGCAGCCGGTCTAAGCCTTGGTGCAGCGACTGCGGTCAAGTGGTCTGGGCTCTACTTCATCGCGGCATTTGGAATTTACGTTGTGGTCAGTGAGGCTCTGGCCAGACGCGCGGCGGGCCAAACCGATTGGCAATCCAATGGGTTGCTAAAACAAGGTGCGTTCACTTTTGCAAACCTGGTGCCAATCACGGCGGTGGTTTACTTGGCAAGTTGGTCCGGTTGGATATTCACCAGCGGCGGCTACGACCGGAATGTGACCGGTAATTGGTTCACATCGCTAATCGAATACCACAAGGCCGCCTACGGCTTTCACGTGGGCCTACACACGCCACACAACTACGCTTCCAATGCACTCAGTTGGTTATTCGCAATTCGCCCAACCAGTTTCTTCTACGAGGGTCTGGACCTTGGTCAAGATTCCTGCAACACGATTGGCGGTTGCTCGAGCGCCGTAACTGCACTCGGAAATCCGTTCATCTGGTGGCCGGCGGCGGCATCGGTGTTTTTCTTGGCCGTTTGGTTCGTCAAGACTCGTCAGCGCACCGCGGGAATTATTTTGCTTGGCCTTGCTGGTGGCTACCTACCGTGGCTGTTGTTTTTGAATCGCACCACTTTTCAGTTCTACGCAATCGCGTTCTTGCCATGGATGATCTTGGCGCTAATTTTTGTGGCTCGGCACTACGTGTATCAAGCCGCACGCCCAATTCGCGCACAGGGCCTGTTCGTGCTCTACGCGACACTTTGCCTGCTGGCCACAATCTTCTTCCTGCCAATCTGGAATGGCGCCTGGATCCCTTACTGGTACTGGCATGCCCACATGTGGCTGCCTAGCTGGATTTAGAACACCGATACTCGCCTGCGCCACCGCCTTTAGGCTTGTGTCATGCCTACCTACGCCGTCACTTATCACTACACCGCAACTCCGGAACACCTAGCCGAGGTGCGCCCAATTCACCGAGCCTGGCTTGCCGAGCGCCTTGCAGAAGGAACCTTGCTTGCCAGCGGCCCAATGGTGGATACACCTACATCGCTCTTAATTTGGCGCGCAGATTCACTCAGAGAAGTTGCCGAAACTTTAGACAACGACCCATTTGATATCGCCGGTTGCATTGGCGAACGAGTGATGCAGGAATGGAATCCGATCTTTGGGCCTTGGAGTTAACCATGGATGTTAAATCAATCGTCGAGAGCAACCCAAAGATCAAACTAAACAACGGTCAGTTGATTCCGCAGGTTGGTCTGGGAGTTTACAAACTGAATGGCGAGTCGGCCGAGCCGCTGATCTTGAGTGCGTTCGAGGCTGGCTATCGCCGAATCGACACCGCCGCCTTCTATGGCAACGAGGCAGAGGTTGGCAGCGCGGTTAGAAACTCTGGTCTGGCCCGTGAAGAGATTTTCATCACCACCAAGATTTGGAAGGACGATCACGGTTTTGATCGTGCCCTAGCGGCGATTGATGAAAGCCTTGATCGATTGAACATTGATTACATCGACATGCTGTTGATCCACTGGCCAAGCCCACAGCTAAATAAATTCGTAGACACCTGGGCGGCATTTCAACAGGCACAGCAGTCGGGCAAGATTCGCGGCATTGGAGTTTCAAATTTTCAGCCGGCGCATCTTGAGCAACTGTTGGCAGCCGGTGGCGCTGTGCCAGCACTCAATCAGGTTGAGCTTCACCCGGGACTGCAGCAGGCAGCAGTTCGTGCCTTCAATGAGGCACACGGAATTGCAACAGAGGCCTGGTCACCACTTGCTCGTGGCCGCTTCAACGACAGCCCGGTAATCGAATCAATTTGCACCAAGCACAACCGCAGCACCACTCAGGTGATCGTGCGCTGGCACATTCAGCTGGGCAATTTGGTAATCCCAAAGACAGCGACTGCATCACGCTTGGCCGGAAATATTTCGGTCTTTGATTTTGAACTTGACGACACCGATATGGCCGCAATCGCAACCCTGGATTCAGGATTGCGCACCGGCCCTCACCCTGAGGAGTTCTAAATGCGTGTTCTGATTTCTGGCGCAAGTGGTTTGGTTGGCAGCGAGGTTGCTCGTCAACTTAAGGCAGCCGGTCACGAGCCAATCAAGTTGGTGCGTCGCCCAATCTCAGGGCCTGGCGAAGTCGCATGGAACCCAGCCACCGGAACTATTCCGGCAGACCTCATGGACA
>CANGJO010000052.1 GCA_947454285.1 Microbacteriaceae bacterium
GAAGAGTTCGATCGTTGAGCAGGCAGAGGCACTTGCTGCCAAGGGCTCAGACGACATTGCTGGTTACCGCAAACTTCTTGATGAATGGAAGAGCAGCGGCCGCACTCCAGGTAAATCTGATGATGCGCTTTGGTTGCGTTTCAAAGCTGCCGGCGACTCCATCTTCGCTAAGAAGTCAGAGACTGCCGTTGTTGAAAACGCAGAGCAGGAAAAGAACCTGGCTGCAAAGCTTGAGATTCTAAAAGAAGCGGCAAGCATTGACCCTGAGAAGGACCTTGCTTCTGCAAAGAAGGCTCTTCAGTCAATCCAGCAGCGTTGGGAAAAAGCAGGTCGCGTTCCAAAAGACAAGCTTCGTGAGACAGAGGACAAGCTTCGTGCAATCGAAGCAAAAGTTCGCAAGGTTGAAGAAGACGAGTGGCGCAAGACTGACCCTGCCGCGATTGAACGATCTAATAGCGTTACAGCTCAATTGGAAGATTCAATCAAGAAGCTTGAGGCTGCGCTAGAAAAGGCAACAGCTTCAAAGGATGCCAAGAAGATCAAGGATGCCACTGAGGCTCTTGAAGCGCGTATGGCTTGGCTAGAGGTTGTTAAAGCCTCAATGGCTTAAGCGTTACTAACTCGGTAAACGTCATACACCGCTTCAATTCGGCGGACTGCATTCAATAGGTGCTCAAGCAAGTTTGCGTCACCCATTTCAAAAACGAATCGGCTAAGTGCTACTCGGTCTGATCTGGTTGATACCGATGCCGACAAAATGTTCACGTGGTGCTCCGATAGCACGCGGGTAACATCAGAGAGCAAACCACCGCGATCCAGTGCCTCGATTTGAATCTGCACCAAGAACAAACTCTTTGAGGTTGGTGCCCAACTAACTTCCATCAGGCGCTCTGGCTCGAGCATCAGCTGCTCAACGTTTTTACAGTCATTTCGGTGAACCGATACTCCGCTTCCGCGAGTTACGAAACCGATGATTTGGTCACCCGGCACCGGAGTGCAACATCTAGCCAGCTTCACCAATACGTCGGCATCACCCTTGACCAAGACCCCGGCATCGTTACTGCGTGCACGATTTACACTGCGTGGGCTAGGTGGAAGCTGGAATTCGGTTTCGTCGTTTTCTTCATGCGAGATCGCTGCAATCAGCTTCTCAACCACCGATTGCGCAGAAACGTGATTGATTCCGATTGCCGCGTAAAGTCCTTCGACATCAGGGAATCTAAGTTCGCCGGCTAGTTTCACTAATTCATCAGCAGCCATAAGGCGCTGTAGCGGCAGGTTCTGCTTGCGCATTGCCTTGGCCAGCATTTCTTTTCCGTGTTCGATTGCATCATCGCGTCGCTCAATTGCAAAGTGCTGTTTAATTTTGGCGCGAGCACGTGGCGACTTAACGAAGTTAAGCCAATCCTTTGATGGTCCAGCATCAGGAGACTTTGAAGTGAAAATTTCAACAACGTCACCGGATTGCAAAGGTGTCTCAAGCGGAACGAGTCTGCCGTTTACCTTGGCACCCATTGTGCGGTGACCAACATCGGTGTGGATTGTGTAGGCGAAGTCAACCGGTGTTGCTCCCCCGGTTAGGCCAACGACCTTGCCCTTTGGAGTGAATACGTAAACCTCTTTGGCGCCGATTTCAAAACGCAACGAATCAAGGAACTCTGAAGGATCCTGGGTTTCAGCTTGCCAATCAGTGAGGTGTTTCAACCAGACCAAATCTTCATCTGCGGTCTCGTTTGACTTGCCAACCTGCTCTTTGTACTTCCAGTGCGCAGCAACACCGTACTCGGCACGGTTGTGCATTTCGTGAGTACGAATTTGAATTTCAACCGGGCGGCCCTGCGGTCCAATCACGGTGGTGTGCAGCGACTGATAAAGATTGAACTTTGGCATTGCGATGTAATCCTTGAAGCGTCCTGGGACCGGATTCCATCGAGCGTGGATTGAACCTAGAACCGCGTAGCAATCGCGAACCTCGTCAACCAAGACTCGAATGCCCACCAAGTCGTAGATGTCGTCAAACTCGCGACCGCGAACCACCATCTTCTGGTAGATCGAGTAATACTGTTTTGGTCGACCGGCAACAGATCCGCGAATCTTCGCCTCTTGAAGGTCTTCGTTGATTGATTCGATAACGCTGTCGATAAATTCAGAACGCTTTGGTGTGCGCTGGGTGACAAGGTTCACGATTTCTTCGTAGACCTTTGGATAGAGCACAGAGAACGAAATGTCCTCAAGCTCCCACTTGATCGTGCTGATACCTAAACGGTGAGCCAAAGGAGCATAAATCTCAAGCGTCTCTTGCGCCTTGCGCTTTGCCGAATCCTCTGAAACAAAACCCCAGGTCCGTGCGTTGTGTAGGCGGTCGGCAAGTTTGATTACCAAGACACGAATGTCCTTAGACATTGCTACGACCATCTTGCGCACGGTTTCGGCTTGGGCGTGATCGCCAAACTTAACCTTGTCTAGCTTGGTCACGCCATCAACCAGCATGGCAACCTCGTCACCAAAATCCTTGGTCAACATGTCTAGCGTGTAATCGGTGTCTTCAACGGTGTCGTGAAGAAGCGATGCAGCAAGTGTGACCGGGCCAATTCCCAGCTCGGCAAGAATCTGAGTCACTGCTAACGGGTGGGTGATGTAAGGCTCACCCGATTTACGCTTTTGCTCGCGGTGCGCCTCTTCGGCGACTACGAAGGCACGCTCAATGATCGACAGATCGGCCTTTGGGTGGTTCAGCTTGGCGACTCTAAGAATCTCGCCCAGTTCATTTGCGTATGGCCCAGCCTTAGGAAACAGGCGCGGCAAGCGATTGCGCAGGATAGAGATACTACCCGTTGGAGTTGGATCACTCACCGTTGGCCCTTCTTTCTAAGAACAGCCTACAAGCCACTATTTAGCAGCCAAAACCTTTGCCGCAGCCTTCTTGTACTTTGGCTCACCTTCGCGAAGGTGGCTGTACAACGGAGCCGCAATGAAGATGGTTGAGTATGTGCCCACGATGATACCGATGAACAATGCCAGTGCGATGTCGCGAAGGGTTCCGGCACCAAGCAAAGTTGCACCAATGAACAAGATCGACGCAACCGGAAGCACGGCCACTACAGAGGTGTTAATTGAGCGAACCAAAGTCTGGTTGATCGCGTAGTTAACCTGCTCGGCAAAGGTTGTGTTCTCACTGAATTCAACTTCAAAAGTGTTCTCGCGAATCTTGTCGAAGACCACCACTGTGTCGTAAAGCGAGTATCCAAGAATGGTTAGGAAACCAATAACCGCCGCCGGGGTGACTTCAAAACCAAGAGCGCCGTAAACACCAGCGGTGATGATCAAGTCGTGTAGCAGGGCAGCAACGGCGGCCAGCGACATCTTTAGTGTGCGGAAGTAAAGCGCCATCAGAACTGCTGCAAGCAGAATAAAGACAACCAAACCGTTCAGTGCCTTACCGGTTACGTCTGCTCCCCAGTTAGCACCAATGAACGAACTGGCTACTGCACCGCTCTCAACACCGTATGCATTAGCAAGCGCAACGCGAACTTCTTCTGACTTGACATCGGTTAGCTGCTCGGTCTGCACACGAATTGCTTCGGTGCCCACATTCGTGACTAGTGGCTGTGACTGAGCTTCAACGCTGTGAACCGCGTCAACGGCAATCTGCTGTGAGGTGTTGGCAACACCAGAAACACGGAATTCTGAACCACCGCGGAACTCGATACCAAAATTGAAACCACCACGAGCGGTAGGAAGAATCACGGCAAGCGCGATCATTGCTGCTGCGACTACATAAAACACCTTGCGGCGACCAACAAAGTTGATCGAACGCTTACCGGTGTAAAGGTCGTTACCAAATTCGCTGAACTTAGACATTAGTTGTTCTCCCCTGCTGATGCAGACTTTTCCGCAGCCTTACGCTCGGCAATGGTTTGACGCTTTGCAGCTTCCTTTGAAGCCTGAGCAGCCTTGGTAGCAGGAACATTCTTAGCGGTGCGGAACTGGCCGCGACCAATGTAACTGTTTGCACCAAGTGCCTTGGAATCGAATCCTGACCATGGGTGACCAGAGCTGAAGAAGTTAACCTTCGCAAGCAACTGAAGAATTGGGTGGGTGAAGATCATGGCAACTCCAAGGTCAACCAAAGTGGTTAGACCAAGTGTGAACGCAAAACCACGAACGTTTCCAACGGTTAGAAGGTAAAGCACAACAGCAGCCAAAAGGCTTACCGAACCAGAAACGATGATGGTGCGAATCGCACGCTTCCAACCCTGCTCAACTGCAGCGCCTACCGAACGGCCATCGCGAAGTTCATCACGCACGCGCTCGAAGTAAACGATGAACGAGTCTGCCGTAATACCAATTGAAACAATCAAACCGGCAACACCCGCGAGTGATAGACGGTAGCCCTGGCGCCAAGAAAGAATCGTGATGATCAGGTAAACCAAGATCGCTGCAACTGCTAGCGAACCAATTGTCACCACAGCCAAACCACGGTACTGGAAGATCGAGTAAATGATTACTAGAAGAAGACCAATTGCTCCAGCTAGAAGGCCACTTGCCAACTGCTCTGAACCAAGGGTCGCAGAAATGTTTTCCTGGCTCTGAACTTCAAAACCAATAGGCAATGAACCGTACTTTAGCGAGTCGGCAAGCGCCTTCGAAGAAAGTTTGTTGAAGCTACCTGTGATCTGCGCAGATCCACCCGTGATAACCGCATTGGTGCTTGGTGCGGTGATTACATAACCGTCAAGAGTTACCGCGAAACGGTTCTTTGGATCTGTCTGTGGGTACAAGCGACTTGTTACAGCAGAGAACTGCTTGGTACCAAGATCATCAAACTTTAGGTTTACAGCCCAAGTGTTGGTTGATGCACCGGTTGAAGTTGTAATGGTTCCCGCGTTTGCATCGGCGATGTTCGCACCTTCGATTTCAACTGGACCAAGAACATACTTCTCGTAACCGCTGGTGTCACAAGTGATCAAAGGCAAAGTTGGGTCGTCAACCTGACCAGGCTCACGGAAAGTCTTGCTACAGTCCAACGCGTCGTAAGCAGCCTTTATCGGTGTGCTTACCCAGTTGCTGTCACTAGCGTCAGTTGGCGCAGCACTTGGCTTTGATGATGTCTTTGGTGATGCACTTGGGCTAGGGCTTGCATCACCAGTTGAAGTTGTTGCGGCACCGGCAGACTGCGAAGCCAAAATCACCGGACGGAACTGAAGCTTTGCGCTTGAGCGAATCAACTTAAGAGTTGTCTCGTCTGGAGTACCAGGGATTTCAACGATGATGTTGTTCGCGCCCTGTGTCTTTACTGACGCTTCGCTAACACCAGTGGCATCCACACGCTGACGAATGATTCCAACCGCCTGGTTCAACTGCTCTTCAGTTACCTTCTGGCCATCGGCAAGCTGGGGAGCAAGAATGATTTGCGTTCCACCCTGCAAGTCCAGAGCCAACTTAGGCACGAATGAGGCACCCGCACCGGTCACGGTACCAAGACCAATCAGACCGATAAGCACGACGACGATGCCGCCGAGCCAGGTTAGACGCTTACGCGCGCCCTTAGTTACAGATGAATCAGACACAGGAATCCTTAGGAATTAATTACTTGGCGGCTGGCTTTTTTGCAGCTGGCTTCTTAGCTGCAGGCTTTGCCACTGACTTGGTTGCTGGCTTAGCAGCAGGGGTCTTTGCAGTCGAGGTCTTGGCAACAGACTTAGCTGCTGCATCAACGCTACGGATTGCACCCTTTAGGAAAGCGATCTTGGTTCCAGGTGTAGTTTCTAGAACTGCACGGTCACCCTCTACCGAAACGATGGTTCCGGTGATGCCGCTGTGCAATACAACGCTTGAGCCAACCTTGATGCTGGCCAATAGGTCTGAAGCTTGCTTCTTGCGCTTACGTGAGCTCATGAACATCATGGCGATTAGAACTGCTAGGGCAACTACGAGGAATACGTCCTGAGACATTTTGGCCTATCGTTTGGGAGTTAACACAATAAAGACGCCTTTAGGCGTCTAGACGATTATAGGTCAACGAGCCCGTCTAACTGGGTACTTGAGGGGGTTTGCCCCAGATGCGCAAAGCCCGCAGCGGTCGCCTGGCGACCCCGGGCAGTTCTGGCAATCAGTCCGGCTCGAACCAGGAATGGCTCAACTACCGACTCAATGGTGTCTTGCTCCTCGCCTACTGCAACCGCCAAAGTAGACAACCCAACCGGCTTTCCGTCAAAGCGCTCAACCAAAACCCTCATGATCTCGCGATCCAGGCGATCTAGGCCAAGGTCGTCTACCTCGTAGAGCTTTAGCGCTCCCATTGCCTCTTCGACACCTATGACCTGCCTACCCGCAACAAGTGCGAAGTCACGAACTCGACGCAGCAGGCGGTTGGCAATTCTTGGGGTGCCGCGACTGCGCTTGGCCACCTGAACCAGGGCCTCTTTGTCAATCTTCAGGTCCAGCTTGCTGGCGGCTCTTTGAACCACGGCCTCTAGCTCCGAGTCATCGTAGAACTCAAGGTGGGCAATGAAGCCAAAACGATCGCGAAGTGGGCTTGGCAACATGCCCGAACGTGTTGTTGCGCCAACCAGAGTGAATGGTGCAATGTCTAGCGGAATTGAGGTTGCACCGGGGCCCTTGCCAACCATCACGTCTACCCGGAAGTCCTCCATGGCCAAATAGAGCATTTCTTCTGCAGATCTGGCCATTCGGTGGATTTCATCGATGAACAAGACCTCACC
>CANGJO010000053.1 GCA_947454285.1 Microbacteriaceae bacterium
TACCGTGTTGCCACCAACTCCGTAACTTACGGTTGCATCCGACTGCAAGTGCATACCATCGGCAATACGGTTTAGGAATGTTCTAGAAACCTTGTAGAAGTCTTCCTTGATTCGAGCTTCCTTTTGAATCACGGATGCCAGCGTCAGCAGATCGTGAACCTTGTTCGCGGGAATGCCGAAGGAGTTAATTTCTTCATGCATGCGGTCAACCATGGTTTGCAGTATCTCTTTTGCAGTTGAACCAGGTGCAAATGTATATGTTGCTGGGAACAGGTACCCCTCAAGATTTGGCAGCTTTGCACTCAGGCCAAATTCCTGCGGCTTGGTGAATAGTGCTTCGAAATCTGATTTAGGTACTCCGGTTGATTCGGCGAGCACGCCGAACATCACGCTCGCGCGCAAGCCCTCTTTTATGGTGGTGCGTTGAAGTGAAGCCGAGTTCTGATCGCTAAGCGCTGAGATTGCGTCTGCTGATCGCATCTGCAATTTCAATGTGAAAATTCCAGGGTAGAAAGTTGGGTTGGTATCAAGAATCAATTGATAAGTCGTGCGGAAATTCTTAATCACACCAGCCTTGAGCAACTGATTGGTTATTGACTCTCCCGAGTCACCCGCCTTCACAGTGATTTGAACTTTGCCAGTTCCCGGACCAGGAAAGTCATTTCCCTGGAGCTGTTCAATTGCCGCACGTATTAAACCTTTGTTGGCATAGGCAACGGCTCCACCAAGAAGTAAAACAAAAACGATAAAACCGGCAAGTATGCGGCGGCGAGCATACTTATTCATCGATTTCACCCATCGCCTTACCTGGCTGTTTGCCCGTGGTCTTCTCTTGTTCCATAGCTTGTTCCAAGATAACGGTTGCCGCAATCTGATCGATTATTTTGCGACCCGATTTTGAATCGCGTCCAGACAATTTCAAGGCATTCGTAGCGGTGACAGTAGTCATACGCTCATCAATGAAGCGCACTTCAGACGAAACCAATGGGCTCAACTGCCTCGCAAAATATATTGCATCCGCTGTAGAAGCCGAATGATTGCCCGACATCGAAACCGGAAGTCCAACATAGATCTCAATCGGTTCAACTTCATTGACCAATTCAAGGATTCTTTTTAGGCTTGGCTCTAAATCTTCACCGCGTGCGACGGTTTCTAAGCCGGAAGCCAAAATTGCGTGAATGTCGCTTGCCGCGATACCGATGCGGACCTTGCCAACATCTATCGCCAGTCGACGACCGGATCGCACTATGCGCTCAGCGCTTCCTTGACTGCAACGATTGCAGCGGAAATCTTTGATGCATCAGAGCCACCACCCTGCGCGATGTCATCCTTACCTCCACCGCCACCGCCGAGCACTGCACTAGCAGCACGAACAAGTGCTCCAGCCTTGGCGCCACTATTACGAGCGGAATCAGTGGTAGCAATCACCAGCATTGGTTTGGTGTCGATGATTCCGAATACAGCGGAAATTGCGTTGTCGCCAGATACCTTTTCGCGAATTGAGGTTGCCAGCGTACGAAGATCATCTACCGAACCAACTTCTCCAAGCTCTGCGACGATGAATTTGGTTGGCCCAACTTGCTGAGCCGCCGAAACAAACTCAGGAATGCGAGTTGCTAGCTGACCTGCCTGCAGCGAAGCCAACTTGCGTTGTGCCGCCTTAAGTTCTTCGATGGTTGAAACCAAACGCTCTTCGAGCTGTTCCTTCGGTGACTTCAAGGCTTCAGTCAAACGAGCGACCAGTGCACGCTCAGCCGCTAACGAACGGAATGCTTCGATACCTACTAGAGCCTCAACTCGACGTGAACCCGAACCAACCGAAGATTCACCAATCAGCGAGATCATTCCGATTTGAGAACTGTGATCAACGTGAGTACCACCACAAAGTTCGCGCGACCAAGGTCCCCCAATTTCAACAACGCGAACGCTTTCGTCATAGGTCTCACCAAATAGAGCCACCGCTCCCCACTTCTTTGCCTCAGGCAAAGTCATGAACTGCGCAGACACCGATAGGTCCTTGCGGATCGCTAGGTTACTCACCTCTTCGATTTCAGATTTAGTTTCTGATGACAAAGCTTGAGCCCAAGAGAAATCGAGTCTTAGGTAACCAGGCTTGTTGTACGAACCACTCTGCAATGCAGTAGGACCAAGCACCTCGCGAAGAGCTGCGTGAACAACGTGAGTTCCAGAGTGCGCCTGACGCGCACCAATTCGCCAATCGGAATCAACCTTGGTTGATACCTTTTGGTCGATTGCAATGGAACCCTTGCGAACCAAAACCTTGTGGCTGATCAGACCCTTGACTGGCTTCTGCACATCTAGCACTTCTAGTTCAACACCATCGCCGACAATCAGACCGGCGTCAGAATCTTGACCACCAGATTCCGCATAGAAGGAAGTCTCGTCAAGAATTACTTCGGCAATTTGACCCTGTGCTGCAGACTTTGCATCCTTGCCATCAACAATCAGACCCAATACCTTTGCATCGGTTTCCAAAGATTCGTAACCGGTGAACTTAGTGACACCCTTGGCACGGAAGTCTGAATACACAGAGAGATCCGTTCCCCCCAATTTCTTTTCGCGAGCATCGGCCTTAGCGCGATCGCGCTGTTCCGCCATCAAAGCCCTAAAGCCATCTCGGTCAACGGTAAGGCCCGCTTCTTCTGCGATTTCAAGAGTCAGATCGATTGGGAAACCGTAAGTGTCGTGCAACAAGAATGCAGCGTCACCAGTCAACTGAGTTGACTTTGCTGACTTCACCTCGGCAAGTGCCTGGTCAAGGAATACAGTTCCCGCTGTCAGGGTGCGCAAGAAGGTTTCTTCTTCGCCAACTGCCGCGCGCAGGATGCGATCGAACTCGGCTTCCAACTCTGGGTAAGCGGCCTTCATGGCATCTTTTGAAACTGTGAACAGTTCGGTGAACACCGGACGTTCAACGCCAAGCAATCGCATAGAGCGAACGGTACGACGCAACAAACGACGAAGAACGTATCCACGGCCATCGTTGGCCGGTGTGACACCATCGCCGATCAACATCAATGCTGAACGAACGTGGTCGGCAACAACGCGCATGCGTACGTCATCCTCCACGCTTGCTCCGTAAGACTTGCCAGAAAGCTTTGCCGCTAGGTCTAGTACCGGACGAACCTGATCGATCTCGTAAAGGTTTTCAACGCCCTGCATCAAGAATGCAACGCGCTCCAGACCCATACCGGTATCAATGTTTTTCTTTGGCAGTTCGCCAAGAATTTCGAAACTATCTTTACCTGTACCTTCGCCACGCTCATACTGCATGAACACAAGGTTCCAAATTTCGATGTAGCGATCTTCGTCTGCCTCAGGTCCACCCTCGCGGCCATATGCAGGACCACGGTCGTAGTAAATCTCTGAACATGGACCCGCAGGTCCAGGCTGACCGGTTGACCAGTAGTTGTCTTTCATTCCACGACGCTGAATGCGTTCCATTGGAATGTCGGCAACTTCACGCCAGATACCAATTGATTCATCATCATCTTGGAAAACAGTGACCCAAAGCAGTTGTGGGTCTAGACCCAAGCAACCAGATTCTTTTGAACCGGTTAGGAATTCCCAGGCGTAAGCAATTGCTTCTTTCTTGAAGTAATCACCGAATGAAAAGTTTCCATTCATCTGGAAGAAGGTACCGTGACGGGTAGTCTTACCCACCTCTTCGATGTCTAGTGTACGCACGCACTTCTGAACTGAAGTTGCTCGAGAATAAGGAGCCGGAACTAGTCCACTCATATACGGAATGAATGGCACCATTCCAGCAACAGTGAAGAGAAGTGACGGGTCTTCGCTAATTAGCGAAGCAGAAGGTACAACTGTGTGGCCTTTGCTCTCGAAGAAATCGAGCCAGCGCCGGCGAATCTCGGCGGTCTGCACGATTACTTAGTTGCAGGCTTAGTTGCTGGAGACTTCTTGGCCGCTGGCTTCTTGGCCGCTGCCGGCTTTTTAGCAGCGGTCTTCTTGGCCGCAGGCTTCTTTGCAGCACTGGCCTTTGACGCACGAGGAGTTCCAGTAAGTTCAGCGGTGCGGTCTAGGAAAGCTTCAGTAGCGGTCTCGCTAAGTTCCTTGGCTCGCGCGGTGGCATCGGCAAGAAGCGCCTGAGCGTTCGGATTCTTATCAAGTTGCTTCTTGATCTCAACGCCGGCAAAAATTCCAACGGCTAGCCAAAAAATCTTCTTCATTTTGATTCCTACTTCTTTTTACCGATAAGTGCGCTACGCAGGCTCTGAGTTAGGCCCGCAATTTTTACCAATGGTGAACCAACAGCAGAAGAGAACACAGCTACAAGTGAACTGATGTTTGAACTTACTTCTGCAACGTTCTCGGTGATTACATCAACGCGAGCGAGCTGCTTGTTGGTTGCAGTCACGGTATCGGTTAGTTCAGTGAGCAGTGGAGCAACGCTTTCGTTGAGGTCGCGAATTGAATTGCGAGTCTCATCTAGTACGCGCCCAAGCTTAAGCAACGGCACCGCGATGAATAGAACTAGAAGCACGAAGCCTCCGGCTGCTACCAATGCTGCAACGTCTCCACCGCTCATCTGAACTCCCCTAATTTTTCTTAAATTGAGTGACTGCTATTAACGGGCAGCGTAGTACTCAACCACAAGCTGAACTTCACAGGTAACTGGAACTTCAGCGCGCTTTGGACGACGAACTAGAGTCGCGTGCAGCTTGTCTAGTGAAACGTCTAGGTAGCCAGGAACTGGAGGAAGAACATCAACGTGTCCACCTGCAGCGGCAACCTGGAATGGCTCGGTAACTTCACTCTTTGCGTGAACGTGGACTAGCTGTCCAGGCTTCACGCGGAATGAAGGACGGTCAACGCGCTCTCCGTTAACAAGAATGTGACGGTGTACAACCATCTGACGTGCCTGAGCGATGGTGCGTGCAAAACCTGCGCGCAAAACAATCGCGTCAAGACGCATTTCTAGAAGCTCAACTAGGTTTTCACCAGTTAGGCCCTCGGCACGCTTTGCTTCAGCAAAAGTCTTGCGAAGCTGAGCTTCACGAATACCGTACTGAGCGCGAAGACGCTGCTTCTCGCGAAGACGAACGGCAAAGTCGCTGTCGGCCTTCTTCTTGGTACGACCGTGCTCACCTGGAGCGTAAGGGCGCTTTTCTAGATACTTTGCAGCCTTTGGAGTAAGAGCTAGTCCCAAAGCTCGCGACAAGCGAGTCTTGCTGCGGGTACGTGTTGTCTTTGACACGTGTTCCTTTCATTGAATCCGAAGATTCCTATAGCGGTAATTGTTCACAAGTCGGATCGAGGTGATCCTCTGCCACGGACCCTCTGGCTATAAGAAGGTCGCACCGTGAATTGAGCATTCGTTCAGCCGCGATTGAATGCTCCAGTCGGCAACCTGTCTATCCTAACAGCGACTAGCGCGCGAATAAAGGGCAGTTGGCTATTTTTTGAACGAACGAATGATTGAGCGCAGCTTTGACCAACGTTCAACCAGCTCTCTTTCAACGCCGATATCCTTCGGCTGAAAATAGGTGCGGTTAAGAGTCTTGTCATCGAGGTAGCGCTGCGGGACCACGGCCTTTGGATCATCGTGTGGGTACAGGTAACCAACCCCCGCCCCGGCGCCTTTCGCCCCAACGTGGTTTGCGCTGCGCAGCGGTTTTGGCACCTCACCGAATAAGCCGGCCCGTACGTCCTCGATGGCTTGATTTATGGCCAGATAAGCGGAGTTCGATTTGGGCGCCATGGCTAGGTAGATAGTAGTCTCGGCAAGTGGAATGCGGCCCTCGGGCATGCCGATCATGGCAACGGCCTCGGCGGCGGAAACAGCCAGCGGCAAGGCTTGTGGATCGGCGAGGCCAATGTCCTCGGAGGCCAAGATAATCAAGCGTCTGGCTATAAAGCGCGGGTCTTCCCCGGCCTCGATCATTCGCGCCAGATAGTGAATAGCAGCGTCGGCATCAGAGCCACGAACCGACTTAATAAAGGCACTGATTACGTCGTAATGCTGGTCGCCATCTTTGTCGTATCGCACCAGGGCACGATCCATCGCACCGGAAATGTGCTCTTCAAGCAATTCAATTTTCAAATTTGCGCTCGCTGCAGGGCTATTACCAATGGCTACCGTTGCCGCCGCCTCAAGAATGGTTAGTGCGCGTCGAGCATCTCCCCCCGAAACGATGGCAATCTGCGCCAAAACATCGTCATCGGCCGAAACGGCGCCGGCTAGTCCCTGTGGTGCCGTAATCGCGCGCTGTAGCACCGAAACTAAGTCAGAATCAGCCAGCGGAGTCAGGGTTAGCAAAAGCGAACGTGAAAGAAGTGGAGAAATCACCGAAAAACTAGGGTTCTCGGTGGTGGCAGCAATTAGAACGATCCAACCGTTCTCAACACCCGGCAACAGCGCATCCTGCTGCGCCTTGGAAAATCGGTGTATTTCGTCCAAAAAGAGCACGGTGTTCACGCCGTAAGCATCGCGGTCGGCGCGGGCTCGTTCCATTACCTCGCGAACGTCCTTGACACCGGCGGTAATTGCGCTGAGCTCAACGAATCGGCGGCCACTGAGTCTGGCAACCAGCTGGGCAATGGTGGTCTTGCCAGTTCCGGGTGGTCCCCACAAAATCACCGATACGGTTGACGACTTTTCGCCAGGGACGGCCTTAGTGGCGAGGGCTTGAAGTGGTGAACCGGGCTTTAAAAGATGTTGTTGGCCGACCA
>CANGJO010000054.1 GCA_947454285.1 Microbacteriaceae bacterium
CCGTCACACGGTGGTTTCGGCATGGGCTTGCTTCGCGTTTTGAAGGTGCTTTTGCATCAGCCAAACATTCGCGAAGTTGGTTTTTTGTTCCGCGGACCAAACCGCCTAGAGCCTTAGTTAATCCTTCAACCAGTTCACAACTTTTAATTCCGGAACCCGGGAAAAGTGCTTCACGTTGTTTGTAACCAAGGTCAACCTCAAGCTCAACGCGTGACCAGCAATCAACGTGTCTGCGGTCCCAATTTGCGTACCTGCTTTTTTGAGGATTGCGGAAAGCCGACCAGACTCTAAGGCATCGGCAGAATCAAAGGCAACAACTTTGACATCCTCAAGGAACGCGGCAATCGCTGGCTCGATTGCTGTATTTTTTGCGAGAATCAACCCCTGCATGAGCTCGTGATAAGTAATCGCCGAAATTGCCCAGTTTGGATATTCCGCCAACAATTTTTTAGTCACTGAAGGAACTCCGCGAATGAAATAACTGGCAGTATCGGTGTCGATCAAATACTTCATCTATTTGGAACCTATAAGTTCCTGAATTGATTTGCGGATTGGTTCTATTTCGTTGTCGCGCTCTAAATGCCATTCGGCTTCTGAGATTGGCCCAATTTGTTCAAGTAGTTTGAACAACTTCGCAAAAGGTTTTGGGCTTTGACTTGAAATCGTTATGTCGCCGGACGCCTCATCGATGGTCATGTAGACGACGCCGTTTTCGATCTTGAACGATTTAGGAATTCGAACCGCGTTGCTGCCACCGTTCTTAAAAGGCTTTACTTCCATCACGTTTTTCATGGTGCCTCCTCTTATCTATACAAGCAGTATAGATGTCTACCCAGACACGCTGAGGATTTACATATTGCGCACTACTCCGTAATGTGTAATAGTGTAACCATCGAAAGGGGGCAACGTGGATTCAACTCAATTGCTCAAAGGCGTCTTAGACGTCGCAGTGCTTGCAGTTATCGAGCACGAAGACGGCTACGGCTACGACATCGTTCGCCGACTAAAACAAGCTGGTCTCGATGACGTTGGCGATGCATCGGTGTATGGCACGCTCCGCCGACTATTCACCGCGGGTGCGCTCAACAGCTACGTGGTGGCATCAGAAGACGGCCCCCACCGCAAGTATTACGGCATCAATGAAACTGGCAGCAAGATGCTTGCCGAACAGCGCACTAGCTGGCTGACATTTAGCAGCACCATGACAACACTTCTCGAAACCGGCAAACGCAATTCAACACGCAACAACGGAGGAAACTAATGACATCTCTAACTGACATCAACATCCAGGCATTCGCCGAAGCAGTTCGTGCCGAATTAGCCGATCTGCCAAAGCGTGAAATTCAAGACCTCACCGATGGACTTGAGGCTGACCTTGCCGAGAGGTTCGCTGAGGAGGGAGTTGACTTTGCGAACATCTCTGCATCCGACTACGCCGCCGAACTTCGCGATGCTGCCGGTGTTGCACCAAAGTCACCGCGACGAAGTGCATTCTCTTCGAAGGTACTCATTCAAAACACTGAGGACTGGTTCCGAAAGACTGCCTTTGGAACTGGCATCTTGGAGTTTGGAATTTCCATTCGCCCGGTATGGTGGGTTCTACGCGTTGTGGTGATGTTTGTAATTCTTGGCGCATTCCGACTGCCGCTTTGGCTCTTTCCGGTAGCAGTTTTTCTAAGCATCATGTGGGGTCGGGGCATCTGGTTTAATAACCGATTCTTCAAATCAATTATTTTGCCGCTGAACCTATTGGCAATCTTGATGATTATTCCTGCCGCCGATTCTGCAGCCAGAACTATTGACCAATACATTGCAAACACAGATTTGGTGCAAAGCACTGACTATGCAAATCGAGCCGGGCTTCAACTAAATGGAGAGCAAGTTCTAGGCGTGAAAGCCTTCGATTCAACGGGAACTGAAGTTTTAGGATTGACCTATCAGGATCAAAATGGCATCCCACTCTTTGAAGTTCAGGCAGACCCAATAGAAGTGCCAGATATTTCCGGTATGACCATTCCTGAATTCCAGGCTGCACTCACCGCTGTTGGAATCGAAAATGTGGAGATCAATTACCTTGATGAAACCGAACCAGTTGGTGAGGTTGTAGTGCTTCGAACTGAACCAGCAATTGGTTCTTGGCTTGACCCTAAGAGTACGTTGTTAGTTGTGATGGATCACCAGAAGTAATTAGCCTGAGATCCCCTCGGTAGTCACGCGGCCCAAGTGCGTCATTGCCGGGGGATTTCTTATTTCTTGACCGCAGTCTTCACGGTCTTGATTGGTGCGACAACCTTGACGATGCCGTTGTAGGTCTTGCCGGCCCATGGGTACTTCTTGCTCAGCATTTTGAGCACGATCAACAAGATCGGGAACCAGAACTTTTTTAGTATCCAACGCATATCGTCAGCCTATCCCCCTCTATTGATTATTGGCTTTGGCATAGAGCGCGCGCATCAGCCGCTCGTCATCGATTCGCCAGTAGTTGTGCATCTTGCCGTCGATCAGCAGAACCGGAATTTCCTCGGCGTACTTCAAGCGCAGAGCTTCGTCCTCAAGAATGTTGAGTTCTTCAACATCAACACCGATACCAGGGTTGGCCTTGCGGAATTCCAGCAGGACCCCATCAATCGCATCGCGAGCCTCATCACAAAGGTGACAGCCCGGTTTGCCAATTAGTGTCAACTGAATGCTCATAATTCCAGCCTATGCCAGCACACCTATTTGGCGCACCCCGGTCCGCCCGCACACTCTAAACTTGCAGGGTGCCCGAAACCCCAAAGAAACCACGCAAGATCGAAGCCGCGTTCTTCGACGTCGACAACACCATCTTGCGTGGGTCATCGAGTTTCCTGTTTGGCAAGGCAGCATTCAAAAAAGGTTTCTTCAATCGCAAAGATTTTTGGAAGATGGCCTGGCAGCAGAGCCTGTTCATTACCCGCGGTGAAAAACTAAATTCGCTTGACGCAATTAAAGACAAGGCCCTCAGCCTGATTGCCGGCCACAAGGCCACAGACCTCACCGACCTCACCGACGAAGTTTACGAAAACTACATCAGCCCAAAGCTTTGGCCAGAGACCGTGCGCATTGCGCAGGAGCACATCAAGGCCGGCCGTGAAGTTTGGCTCGTCACCGCAACACCTAAAGAAATCGCCGACGTTATTGCACACCGCCTTGGACTGACCGGCGGTCTGGGCACAATCGTTGAAGTCGGCGCAGACGGCATTCTCACCGGAAAACTAATTGGTAAGACGTTGCACGGAAAAGCCAAGCGCAAAGCGGTTCGCGCTCTGGCCGAAGAGCGCAACATCAGCCTCAAGCGTTCATTCGCGTACTCAGACAGCGTGAACGATTTACCAATGCTCACTGCGGTTGGCAATCCAAATTGCATTAACCCCGATGTTGCATTGCGCTACTACGCCAACGAAGCTGGCTGGCCAATTCTTGATTTCAAAAAGCGCGAACTTCGCGCTAACAAAAAGTAGAGGCGCGCACCGGTATCGGTGTGATTTAAACCCCCCCCAACGCAAAAACCCGCCTGGCACATGGCCGGCGGGCTAAAGCTCGATAAGAAGATTTACTTCTTATTGCGACGCTGGTGACGAGTCTTACGAAGCAACTTGCGGTGCTTCTTCTTAGACATACGCTTGCGGCGCTTCTTAATTACTGAACCCATAGGGACCTCACAGTTTTTGGATGATTATCGACCAAGAGGCCGTAAGCAAAACGATTTCCTTAGTCTAGCCCAGAAATAGTGGCATTTGCGACCCTAAATCCCCGCCCCAAAAGGCCTAGAACCTAGACTTTTCTTGATAATTCAATCAACTGCCCGAAAGGCCAACTGTTTTATGAACGCATCACTAAAGAAGGTAATTGCCGAGTTCATCGGTACCTTCACATTCCTACTAGCAATCGCTGGTGCATCTTCATCAGGTTCACCGCTAAAGCAGGTTTCACTTGCACTGACCCTAGGTCTAATGATTTTGACCCTTGGCGGCATCAGCGGCGGTCACTTTAACCCTGCAGTATCTATCTACTTCTTCGCTAAGAAGCAGCTTTCATTCGGCGCTCTAGTTTCTTACGTTGTTGCTCAGCTTGCTGGTGCTTACGTTGGTGTTGCGGCTGGTCTAGGCCTTTGGGACAAGACAGTATCACCGCTGGCAGAAGGCAACCAGGTTTCAGCTCCAATCTTCCTTGGTGAACTTCTAGCAACCGCTGGTTTGGTTTTCATCATCGGCACCTTGGTTAACAACAAGCAGGCAAACCTAATCTGGATCGCAGTTGCGACCTGGGTTTTCGCAGCCGGTACCTTCACCGCAACTGGCGCAATGGCTAACCCTGCAGTTGCATTCGGTCTGATGTTCAACGGAATCTCAACCGGCAGCATCGCAAGCATCGTGGTTGCACAGCTTGCTGGTCTTGTAGTTGCAATCCTGTTGCTTCTAATCACCGGTGCATCAACCAAGAAGAAGGCTCCAAAGCAGGAAACCCCTAAGTTCGTACCAGCACCGATAGTTGCAGCTCCGGCTGCGGCTGCCCCTGCTTCAACCACCGCGGCTAAGCCAGCGGCCAAGAAGCCTGCAGCTAAGAAGCCAGTTGCTAAAAAAGCTGCTGCTTCAAAGACTGTGGCCAAGCCAGCAGCAAAGAAGGCTCCTGCAAAGAAGCCTGCTGCTAAGAAGGCTCCAGCTAAGAAGTAATTCACTTTTAGTTAAGCAAAGCGCGTCGGGCAACCGGCGCGTTTTGCATTAACATTTATGCATGACTACTAAGGCATCTGTTCTTTTCGTTTGCATTCACAACGCCGGCCGTTCACAAATGGCTGCGGGTTACCTAAAGCACCTAGCTGGCGACCGCATTGAGGTTCGCTCAGCCGGCACCGATCCAGGCGAGCGCGTGAACCCAGCCGCGGTTGAAGCAATGGCCGAAGAGGGCATCGACATCAGCGTGAACTTTCCAAAGAAGCTGACCGACGAAGCTGTAAAAGAATCAGACTACGTAATCACCATGGGCTGTGGTGACACCTGCCCGTTCTTCCCTGGCAAGACCTACTTGGACTGGCCGCTTGACGACCCAGCCGGTCAAGGCGTTGATGCAGTTCGCCCAATTCGCGACGCGGTTCGCGCCAAGGTTGAAGCACTAATCGCAGAAATTGACGCAAAGTAGAAAATTTCTGCCATACTTTCTAGAACCTAACCCAGAGGTTCTCATGCCGAACGCACAGAAGCCAGCTCCACAACCAAAGCAAGCGCGCGCCCACGAGACCATTGATGCCGTGCTTGCCGCTACCAATAAGGCAATGGCCAACGGTGGCGAATCTGCGGTTCGCGTTCAAGAAATCTCTGAGGCCACGAAGGTTTCTATCGGGTCCATCTATCACCACTTTGGCGATCGCGATGGTCTGATTCGTGCGGCCTACGTGCAGACTTTTCGCCTGACCATTCAAAAAGATATTGAGCGCGTCAGAAAATTTATGACTCGCATGACCAGCGCCAAAGAAATGGCCGAGCACTACGACGAGATGCTTACCTTTTTGAATCACCACTTTGAACAGTTCCCCGCTCGCGATCGCGCCAACACCATTGGCAGCACCACCGGTCGTCCGCTACTTCGCGATGCCGTAGTTGCGGTTCAGACCGAACTAACCACTGGCCTCACCGAGGTCATGCAGCTGCTAAAAGATCGTGGCATTTTGAAACCACACCTTGAACCCCGTGCCGCGGCGGTCATGACGCTTGGCATGCTACACGGCAGAGTAATCGCCGAGTTTGATTCAACTCCGGTGAAAAACGAAGACTGGAACGCATCGATGCTTACCGCGTTTAGTGGTTTGTTTGTTGGTGTTGAAAATCTTCCAATTTGGAACAAGCTGGCTAACGCCTAAATTACTTTCCGGCAGCCAATTCTTTAGCGCGCGCCAAGGCTGCATCGGTTGCTTCAACAAACATTTGCTTCAAATCTGTTTCAGTCATGCGAGCGATTGCACGTTCGGTGGTTCCGTTTGGTGAGGTAACTTGCTTACGCAGTGCCTCTGGTGATTTGCCCTCGGCAACCAGCAGAGCAGATGCACCCAAGAAAGTTTCATTTACCAGCAAAGCCGCATCGGCGTCGCTGAAGCCCTGGTGCTTTGCGGCTGCGGTCAACTGCTCAATCAAATAAAAAACGTACGCAGGACCAGAGCCAGAAATTGTGCTTAGTGCGTCAATCTTTGATTCGTCGAGTACCAAAGTTTTACCCACTGTTTCAAAAAGTTCCACGGTTGTTTCCACCGCCCAATCGGTGGCACGTGAACCGGCAGAGATTCCTGTTATCGCACGGCTAACAATTGCTGGGGTGTTTGGCATTGCACGAACCACACCTACGTCTTCAGGAAGCACTGCCTCCATCGCGGCGGTTGTCACGCCGGCAGCAACAGAAATTACCAGTGCGTTGTC
>CANGJO010000055.1 GCA_947454285.1 Microbacteriaceae bacterium
GCATTTTTGGCGTAATCGAGAACATGAGTTGGTTGATCCAGCCAGACGGCAGCAAGCTAGAGATCTTTGGCAACGGTGGCGCACAAGACGTGGCAGCTCGCCTAGCCACACTATCCGGTTCACCGGTTCCGGTACTGGGTCAAATTCCGCTTAGCGTTACGCTGCGCGAGGGCTCGGACGCCGGTCAACCAATCGTGCTCACCAATCCAAGCGATCCGGCAGCCATTGCCATTCGTGTAATTGCCGAAAAGATTACTCAAGACAAGATCGGACTGGCCGGCAAAAAGCTTAGAGTTAGCCTGTGAGTGAAACCAGCATCCAGGCCCTAGTTGCCCATCTTCCTGCCAACACCAGTGCCGTTCCGGTTCTGAATCCGGCCAACGGTAAAAAGATTTATGACCTTCCGCAGTTGACCGTTGCTCAAGTCGAGGACGCAGTTGCTGCTGCTCGCACAGCGCAACATGAATGGGCGCAGGTATCAGTTACCGAACGCTCAAAGATTTTGCTTGAACTGCACGCGTTGATGCTTGAAGACGAAACCAAGTTGCTTGATCTATTGCAACTTGAAACCGCCAAGTCACGTGCGCACGCTTTCGAGGAAACTGCCGGTGCAATTTCGTCGGCAAATTACTACGCGCGCATTGCCGGTAAGACCCTGGCTCGTCGCAAGACCAAGTCTGGCGTTCCACTTCTAACTCAAACTTTTGTTGACCAGGTTCCAGTAGGCGTGGTTGGAATCATCACACCGTGGAACTACCCGCTTGCACTTACCATGCTTGACGTTTTGCCAGCGCTGATGGCAGGCAACGCAGTGGTGCAGAAGGCAGATAACCAAACAGCACTCACCGTTTTGTTCGCGCGACACCTTGCAGTTGAGGCCGGCATTCCTGCCGAACTCTGGACAGTTGTGGTTGGCGATGGCGAGCAAATTGGAAATGCCATCACTGACAACGTTGACTACGTTGCATTCACCGGTTCAACCGCTACCGGTCGCCGAGTCGCCGAACGCGCGGCAAAGCGCCTGATTGGTTGCTCACTTGAACTTGGTGGCAAGAATCCAATGATCGTGCTCGAGGGCGCAAACGTTAAGCGCGCTGCCGAGATTGCGATTGCCGGCGCCTTTGGTTCTGCCGGTCAGCTTTGTGTCTCTATCGAGCGCGTTTACGTGCCAAACCGAATCAAGGATGAATTCCTTGCCGAGATTGGAAAGCGCACGCAGTCACTTACTGTTGGTCGCTCGAACGACTTCACCATGGATATTGGTTCGCTGACCGGATATAACCAGCTGCAGCGCGTGATGGGATTCGTTGACGATGCCGTGAGCACCGGCGCCAAGGTTGTTGCCGGCGGACAGCAACTTACCGATGTTGGCCCATACTTCTACACACCAACGGTGATCACCAACGTGAATCAGAATGCCCGCATGTACCGCCAAGAGGTTTTTGGTCCGGTAGTTGATGTTGAGGGCTACGAAGATTTGGACGAAGCAATTCGTTTGGCTAATGACACCGATTACGGACTCAACGCATCGGTGGTTGGCCCAGAACGTGCCGCAATCAAGGTTGCCGAAAAACTAAATGCCGGCAGCGTGAACATCAACGAAGGCTTCCGTGCATCGTTCGCTTCAATGGAATCACCGATGGGCGGCGTTAAGTCATCTGGCCAGGGTCGTCGAAATGGACCTGGAGGATTGTTGCGATTCACCGAGGCAAAATCTATCGGTGTGGCACGTGGCTTGATTAAGTTGCCGAGTCGCGCGAAGGATTACAACCGCATGGCGCCACTAATGCGCATCATGTTGAAGCGACTTAAGTAGCCTCACAGCGCCAAGGTCTGAAACGATCAAGTCGATTCAGAATCGAACGGCGCTTGTTCGCCAGCAACTAGTTTTTGCTGAGTCTGAACCTTTGGCTGGTTCAAGATTGTGGCGTTTGGTGCTGCCACGACTTCTTCGGCCAGCGCCTCGCGAATGATTCGTCGAGGGTCGTACTGACGAGGGTCAAGTTTCTTCCAGTCCAACTCTTCGCCAATTTCGTTTGACAGTTGGTCCTTGGCTCCATCGGCCATGCGCTTGAGTGACTTGGCGAATTTGGCTAACTGCTGGGCGTAATGTGGCAGGCGGTCTGGGCCCAAAATAAATACGGCAATTAGCCCCAAGATCAGGAGCTTCTCGCCGCTTAGTCCAAACACTCTTATAGGTTACCTGTTCGCTGCAGGGCTAAGCCCCGGTCTCGCTTTATGCTGTAAGCCAAGGAGCCACAATGGTAGACAAGATTTCAAGCTGGAAGTTCGCAGAAGACTTTGCGACTGAGTCAGAGGTATTCCGCGATGCTCGCGGTCGTGCCGAGGAACTTGGTGTTGAGTGCGTAACCCCAGCGGTTGGCGCCCACCTGGCCCTGCTTGCCTCTGCACTTGGCGCCAAGGCCATCGTTGAGGCTGGAACCGGCACCGGAGTATCGGGGTTGTGGTTACTTAGCGGATCTGCCCAGGCGGTGCTGGCCACAATTGATACTGAGACTGAAAACCAGGTAATCGCCAAGCGCGCATTTACCGAGGCCAAGATTCCGGCAAACCGCACTCGCGTGATTCACGGCCGCGCCATCGACGTAATGAGCAACATGGCCGATGCCGCCTATGACTTAGTTTTCCTTGACGCAGATCGCGACACTTTGGAAGAGCAGCTGCACGAGGCGTCTCGTTTGCTTCGCCCGGGCGGAGTTGTTGCAATCGCCCACGCGCTCTGGCGTGATCGTGTTCCAGATCCGGCAATGCGCGATGACGCAACCGCCATCTATCGTGATGTGCTTCGTTTCTTTAGCAACAACGATGATTTTGTGACTGTGTTGTCACCGGTTGGCGATGGATTACTTCTTGCCAGCAAGCGCGCGGCGCTTTGAAACTTCGTAAAGAGTAACGCTGGCGGCAATACCCGCGTTTAGCGATTCGGTATCTCCGGTAATTGGAATTGAAACAACTGCGTCACAGTTCTCAGTAACCAAACGTGACAAGCCCTTGCCTTCAGAACCAACCACCAAAACTAGGGGCTCGGTGCCAAGTGAAAATTCTGGCAAGCTCATGTCGCCGCCACCATCAAGACCAACGATGAAGCAACCGCGCTTCTTCAGGTCTTTCAAAGTTGCGTTTAGGTTGGCTGCAAGTGCAACCGGAATACGAGCAGCTGCTCCGGCAGATGTCTTCCAAGCAGACGCGGTAACACCGGTTGAACGACGCTGAGGCAAGATAACTCCCTGGCCACCGAATGCGGCGACAGAGCGAATGATTGCACCCAGGTTGCGAGGATCGGTGATGCCATCAAGTGCAACCAGTAAAGGCTTCTGTCCGCGAGAAAGAATTAGGTCTAGCAACTCCATTGGGTGCTGGTACTTGTATGGCGGAACCTGAAGTGCAATTCCCTGGTGCACAGAGTCAAAGCCGGTCATGCGGTCGATCTCTGGACGAGTCAACTCGGTAACCGGAACTCCGCGTGCCGCTGCAATCTTGATTGCTTCCTTAACGCGCTCATCCATTTCAATGCGTGTAGCAATGAATAGTGCGGTTGCCGGAACTTTTGAACGCAGCGCCTCAAGTACTGAGTTGCGACCAGACAAAACCTCTGATGCGTTCTCTGCCTTGGCTACGCGCTGACCGGCACGCTTTGCAGCACCGGCAGAACCTGCGGTACGTGCGCTTGGCGCCAAAAATTCACCGCGACGAGCGCCGTCACGAGTACCTGCGGTGCCGCGAGCAGCACCGGCGCGAGCGCCGGTAGTTGCGCCTGCACGACCAGCAGCAGCGCGAGGCGCAGCCTTACCGGTACGAGCGGTGGCAATCTTTGGGTCAAGCTCTGATGCAAACTTGCGAGCCGTTGAAGAGTTACCGGCACCCTTACCAACGATCTTGATGCCAAGTGCGGCAGCCTTGCGCTCGGCAGCCTGCTTTGCCTTGAACGCCTTGTGGTTCTTGCGGTCCTCGGCCTTTGGAGTTGGGCCGCGACCTTCTAGACGCTGCTTGTTGTTACCGCCTGAGCCAACCTTGCCGCCCTTTTTGCTTTTTGCCGCTCCTGGGCGACCCGGTTTTCCAGCCATTAACTAACACTCCAATGGGTTCCATCGGCAGCATCCTCGAGCACGATGCCCGCTGCCTTAAGTTGATCTCTAATTGCGTCTGAACGCGCAAAGTCTTTTGCGGCACGTGCCGCGTCTCGTTCGGCAATCAAACTAATTACCAAAGCCTCAAGCGCCTCATCCTTCGCTGCATTTGGCGAAGCTGCGTTCCAAGTTGCCGGATTAATTCCAAGCACCTCGGTCATCGCACGAACGGCGGTCAGCGCATTCGCGGTTGCTTCCAAATCTTCGGCATCCAAGCTTGAGTTTCCGCCGCGAACGGTTTCGTGCAACGCACCAAGTGCAGCTGGAATCGCAAGATCATCATCCATTGCAGAAGTAAATTCAGCCGGCAACACCGATACCAAATCGGCTGGCAGTTCTTGCGAAGCCGCAAACTTGGTGTCTGCCAATCTGCGAGTTGCACGATCAATAAATGTTTCGATGCGCGAGATCGCTGACTCAGCTTCGTCTAGTACACCATCGTGGTAATCCAGCACGCTGCGGTAGTGAGCCGAACCTAGGTAGTAGCGAACTGCAATTCCGCGACCAGCAGCTAGTAGATCGCTGGCAAAGATTGAATTTCCTAGAGACTTTGACATCTTTTGACCAGATACATTTACCAGACCGTTGTGCAACCAGTAGTTTGCAAATTCATCGCCAGCCGCACGAGACTGAGCCAGCTCGTTTTCGTGGTGCGGGAATCTAAGGTCTAGGCCACCACCGTGAATATCAAACTTGCTGCCAAGGTACTTGGTAGACATTGCCGAGCACTCGATGTGCCAACCCGGACGACCCTTACCTTGGTTAGCACCAAAAGGTGTTTGCCACGAAGCAGATTCTGGTTCGCCAGCTTTGTGTGCCTTCCACAGTGCAAAGTCGTGTGGTTCGCGCTTGCCGCGTGAATCGCCTGAATCGTCAGCTGACTCATCGCTTGAAGCAACTATGTCGGCAATTCGCTGATTAGTTAGCTCGCCGTATGCGGCCCACTTGCCGGCCGCAAAGTAAACGTTTGCCGAACCATCATCCGCAACGTATGCATAACCGTTGGCAATCAAGCGCTGAATGATTTCAATCATCTCTGGAATCGCAGCTGTAGCGCGCGGCTCGTAGGTTGGTGCCAAAATTCCCAGCGCAGAGTACGCACGGTTAAATTCGATTTCAAACCTGTAAGCCAGCCCCCACCACTGCTCGCCGGTTAGCTTGGCGTTATCAAGAACCTTGTCGTCAATATCGGTGACATTGCGAACCAGGGTCACGTGGTTTCCACGCACGGTAAGCCAGCGACGAAGCTGGTCGTAAACCAAAGCGGAACGCAGGTGACCAACGTGTGGTGCGCCCTGCACGGTTGGACCACATAGGTAGATGCCAACCTGGCCAGGCACGATCGGCGCGAAGGCGCGAACGGCTTGGGCTTTTGAATCAAACAGGCTTAGGCTCACGAGGCAAGCCTATCTTTTGACTTGAAAATCAAGGCGGTAGCCACCGCGGCAACTCCCTCGTCGTTGCCCAAGAAGCCAAGGCCATCGGTGGTGGTGGCGCCCAAAGTAACCGGTGCACCAACAATTTCTGTTAGCGCCGCTTCAACGGCCTCGCGCATTGGCGCAACCTTTGGACGATTGCCAATAATCTGCACCGCAACGTTTCGCACGGCGTATCCGTTTTGCGCCAGCAGCTGCAAAGTGGCCTCAATAAAAACTTTTCCGTTGGCGCCGGCGAACTCCGGACGATCCACACCAAAATTCGCACCGATATCGCCAAGCCCCGCAGCCGACAACAATGCATCAACGATTGCGTGGCTTACCGCGTCGCCATCGCTGTGACCATCAAGTCCACGCTCGCCCGGCCACACCAATGTGCCCAAGAAAAGTTCTTTTGATTCATCGTTGGTGAAGCGGTGAACATCTGTTCCGATTCCGGTGCGCAAACTTCCGTCGCCATCTGCTCCAACAAAACGCAGCTCGGCTGCGGTCAAGTCATCGGCAGTGGTGATCTTGAACGCGCGCTCATCACCTTCAACCGCATTGATCTGCATTCCATGTGCTTGAGCAAGCGCGGCGTCATCGGTGTAATCAGACTTGGCGGCGGCATAGGCAGCGATAAGTTTTTCGGCAGCGAAACCCTGCGGGGTCTGTGCGGCACGAAGTGAGTTGCGATCAACGGTTTCGCGAAC
>CANGJO010000056.1 GCA_947454285.1 Microbacteriaceae bacterium
ACCATCGGCCTTGATTACATAAGGTGCACCAAAGTCATCCATTGCGCTGATTACTTCTTCAATGGTTGAGCATTCGCGGGCCATGCCTGTTGGCACACCGGCGGCAGCCATTACCTCTTTAGCAAAAGATTTTGAGCCCTCAAGTTGAGCGGCTTGTTGAGATGGGCCAAAGACCGCGATGCCCTCTGAGCGAAGCGCATCGGATACTCCGGCAATAAGCGGAGCCTCTGGGCCAATAATGGCCAACTCTGTGCCGTGTTCGAGCGCGAACTTCACTACATCAAGTGGATTGTTTGGGTTCAGGTTTGGTTCGCAGCGCACATCAAGAGCAATACCCGCGTTACCCGGAGCAACGATTACGTCACTTGCTGGTGTGCCGGTTCGAACCAACGCCTTAACAATTGCGTGCTCTCTGGCACCTTGACCCAAAACAAGTATCTTCACTCACTCAGTTTATCGGTGTGAGGCTAGGCCTTTATTTGGTCGCGCTTTGTGGTGCTCAGGTATGTAACGGCTGCCAAGATTGCGGCCAAGAAGATGTAGCTGGTGTTGGTTGGCCCCAGGCCAAAGCCGCCGTCTTTAGGTGCCTGCGACAGCAAGTCGCCGATTGATGCACCCAGTGGTCTAGTCAAAATGTAGGCGATCCAAAATGCGGTGATCTCACCAATCAACCCGCGCTTCCACAGAATTGCCACCACACCGATAACCGCCGCGTAAACAACAGCCGAAAGTCCGTATCCAAGACCAACCGCTTCGGCCAACCAGTCACCGGTTGCGGTGCCGAGTGCGAAGGTGAATAGAATCGCCAACCAGTAGAACGCTTCGCGCTTTTTAGTGACGATGCTTTTCATTGCGAGAGTGCGCTCACCGCGATACCAAATTAGGAACGTGGCAATAAGTAGTGCTGCGAAAACCAAGCTAGAGACCCAGAGTGGAACTCCAAGGTTGTCGGTGAGATTATCGGTGATTAATGTGCCGGCAACGCTGATGAGCACAATGGCCAACCAGTAGATGACCGGAATATATTTTTTGACTGCAAACTGAACAACCAGCGCAATTGCTAGTGCACTGCCCATGATGAGCGATGTTCCGGAAAGACCTAAGCCAAGTTGACTATTTAGAAAATCTGCAAAGGTTTCCCCAACCGTGGTTGCCAGCACCTTGATGATCCAGAAGAACGCTGTAATTGCTGGAACTTTAACCATTAGGTCTTTGCTTATTGATGTCATTGTGCAAGTCAAAACTGTGAGTCTGGGAGAAGACTGTGCGAAATATTTTGGGGTCCCCCAAATTGGTCCGGACTAGCGCTGTTGTATCAGCAGCTACGCACCTAGGCTTTGTTGAAGCACAACTTAAGGGGAAACAATGCTGAAGATTTTTCGCAATTCAAAGTACACAGGAATCATTGCAATCAGTGCTTTGGTACTTGCACTTGGTGGTCTAGGTTTTTCAATCGCTGATGCTTACATTGCGCGAACTACAGTTCTGGCCCAGGTTCTTCAGTCAGTTGGGTTGTGCCCAACCAAGGTGACCGATGTTCCAGCGCCTGCACCAACCGTTACTGTTACCGCTGCCCCAAAGCCTTCGGCTAAGCCATCGGTGTCTGCAAGTCCAACACCAAGCGCCAAGCCAACCATTACTTCTGACCCAAGTGCAGCACCTATTAAAGGGGCAGTGGGCGCGAAAGGCGCAGCCGGTGAGTCTGGAACGGCAGGTTCAACCGGCGCCACTGGTGCCACCGGCGAAAAAGGGGAAAAGGGTGACACCGGCTCGTCGGGGGCTACCGGGGCGACTGGTGCAACCGGCCCTCAGGGACCGGCCGGAATCTGCGACACCGCAAACTTGCTGTCCGTAAATGGCGATCTAGTACCTGGAATAGACAACACCTATAGCCTTGGAACGATCGATAAACGTTGGAAGTCACTGCAGCTTGGCCCAGGTACTTTGTGGATTCAGGACTCTGAGGTGACTCCACCAACCCAGGTTGGTTTGACTGTAAAGAGCGGAGCATTGCTGCTCGACGGCGCCGACTCACTGCGCATCGGAAATATGCGATTTACTTCTAGCGGATTGACCTCGATAAATCCATCTTCACCAATCACGCTTGGTGATAACACTTTCAATAGCTATGTTCAGCTGCAGGCACTTGGTTTGAAGTTTAAGGATGGAACAACACAGAGCACGGCCACTGTTGCTGGTCCAAAGGGTGACCCTGGGGCAGCCGGAGCCAAGGGCGAAAAGGGTGACCAAGGACCCGAGGGTAAACCTGGCACAGTGGAAGGTTTCGTTGAAGTTCCAGTCTGTATTGACACCGAAAACAATGGTCAAAACAAAATGGGCATGTTCTATGGCATTTGCGAAAAGTTGGGCATCAAGGGCACAGACATAACTATGCTCCAGCGCAAGTAGTAACTGGCAGAATGGCCTAATGGCCAGACGCAGAATCAATCACACCGATGGTGCCGCTGCGATTGCCGCAGTGAAGCTATCGGGGTTGGAATCTGCCGACGATACCATGCTGGCCATGGCCTGCCGATACCTATTAGAAGAGTTGGCCGAGCGCGCCCCAGGCAACAGCGTGGAAGTGCGCGTACCTCCTTATGGGGCAACCCAGTGCATTCAGGGTCCGCGGCACACGCGAGGGACTCCGCCAAACACTGTTGAGATGAACCCCGATACCTGGTTCGCGCTAGCAACTGGTGAGCTCAGCTGGCAGCAGGCGCTCGCCGAAGCCAAGGCTCAGGCCTCGGGAACCCGGGCCGACCTCTCGGAAGTTTTACCTCTGATTAGTTAGTGACTGTCACTTTGGTGCGGCGATAGAAGTCGCTTGAGATCTTGGTGGTCGTTCCCTTGGTGATTACGTGCGCAATCGTTGGATTTTTAGCACCGATGTACCTACAAACTTCTTGGCCACGACGCATTGCAAGGTTGTAATCGCTTCGAAGTATTGTTGGGCCGGTTGTGTAACCAACACACGAAATTTTGTTGGGTTTGTTGATTGACTTGAAGAATGCATCGATTGATTTCTTGATGCTCTTTGTCAATGTCCAAGAACCTGGATTGAATCCAAGAATGTTATATGACTTGGCAAAGGTCAGCACCGGAACTGGAGTTGACGTAGGTATCGGAGTCGGAGATGTTCCTCCTGCACCGCCTGAACTTGGGGGTGAAGGCGGTGCAGGAGGTGCGGCAGCAACAACGATCACTGGGTCGGTTGCAAACTTTACGGTCACCGAGCCATCGGTGGTTGCGGTGGCAAGGAGCAAAGAGACGCCATCGACAATTGCGTAAACCTTTGCACCAGATTTGATTTCAGTGCTTTCGATGGTCATTTCAATTTCTTTGCGAACGACAGTGTCTGTCACATCACCGTTTACGCGATCTTTCCATGCAACAACCTGAGAGATGATGTATGACTTATCGCTTCCAAGTTGTTCGGTTGCAAATGAGTTATCGGGCAATGTGTAAACCGATACGTCATACGAACTTGGCAATGCACCGTCGTAGTAGTTGATAATTGTTCGAGTTCGAGCAACGTTTCCGCTAGCCGCACGAGTTGAAATTAGAGTTTGGTCAGTTCCGTTTGGAGTAATAACGGTTGGGTTCACTAATTGAGCTGTGTTTATTCCAACTAGAGATTTTTGTTGCCACTGGGCGTAAAGTGTTTTATTTTCAATAACTGATGGCAAGTAAGGGAACGTTTCAAGGGCTCCAGATGATGCGTCAGACCAGCCAAGAAATCGATATCCATAACGCGTTGGATTGTTTGGGCGCTGGACAGCGTCCGTGTATGTAAAGTCTCCATTTGAAACAGCACTGCCCCGTTGAGTATCAAAAGTTACCGAGTAGTGCGTTTTACTCCATTTGGCATAAAGAGTTCTGTCGACAGTGGAACTGTAAAGAGTTCGGTATTGAGTCCCCGTAAAGGAATCAGACTCATACCAGCCGTCGAACGTGAAGTTATTTTTTTGTGGGGTTGGAAGTGATATATCCGTGTCAAAGTAGGTTTGAGAGGCGACTGAATTTGAGCTAGTTGCCCCGTTGTAGTTAAAAGTGATTAGTTTTGGAGGAATTGCTGGTTGTAGCGAAATATTATCTACGAAAACTCCGTTCGTAAAACCCCACCCATTTCTATCGTCACCACCAATAGTTACATAATTTGAAGTTGGAATAGATGTTGCCTTAGTTTGAATCAAGGTGTTATCAACGAAATAACTCGTGGAGCTACTTGAGATTACAACTTTGATTGTGTACCAACGGTTGACAACCCAATCGCCACTTGTAACTGAAGCGCTACCAGTACCAGTTATGCCACCGTCAACACCGTTCCAATAAATTTGCGGTCCGGATGCATTAGTTTGCAAGCCGATCTTTCCAGCAAGTCCGGAATTAGTGCCGGCGTTTCCCGCCGGGCCTACGTAAAGTGCGTTTGCCGTGCCACTGGCGTCATTTAGTCCTCGACCCCAAAAGACTGCAATGTGATCTTGAACATTTGTGAACTTTGCATCAAATTGAAGGGTTGCACCAGAGAAGTCGTTTGCTGTTGTTCCAAAGGAGCGTCCCATTAATTCATTCTTAGAAAATCCAAAAGCGGAACCAGGGTTACCAGCGTTAGCGACTACGGTCACGTTGTTTGTCCAGCCAGAGGAGTTCGATCCATCATCGGTGATCAGTGTTGCAGCAGCATTAGCCGAGTCAGTAATGGCGCCAAAGCCAGATTGAATAACAACAGTCAGCAGCAGGGCAACTAGCAGTCGCGAAACAAGACTTGAAAATAGGTTGCGCTTGGCCCTCAAGGGAGACTCCAGTTTCTCTTTGAATATAGAAGTATTACTCCGATATTGAACCAAGACTCTGAAATATGCAACATTTTGGACCTGAAGTTCTAAAATCGTGATTATGGGGAAAACAGACGATTCTGTGGCTTCCGGGCCTGAAGCTGGCCGAAAGGCTGCCTATTTTGCCCGCAACCGGGCGGCGCTGATCTCCGCTACCCAAGTCCTATTGGGAGACAAGGGCTGGAATGCCACCATCGATGAGGTTGCTGCCCACGCAGGGGTATCGGTCAGCACTGTTTATAAGCACTTTGAGACCAAAGAACTGCTTTTTGAGACCTGTGCCCGAGAGGCATGGGCGGCTTATGAGAGCTGGGCTTTATCAGTTACTGCTAGCGCCAGCGACCCAATTGAACAACTTGTCATGCCGATGCGCTTGATGTTTCGCAGCAATCGCACTCACCCAGTCTTTGCCATGATTTTTGTAAGAAATGTGAACGAGTTCACTGCACTTGTCCCCTTGATGACCAAAAACCTCGGAATCCACATGCGGGGGCTAATTAAGGCCAAAGTGCTTGACGTTGATCACCCAGACCTGAGAATCATGAACCTTAAGGCTGTGCTGATGAGAATTTTCCTTCAACAGCTGGAAAACCCTAAGAGTAAAGACGGTGACGCCGACCTAGCCCTTTCACTGGCTCTGCCAATGATTGGGGTCAGCCCGGCAAAAGCCAAAGCCCTGATGGAATTGGCGCTCCCTATTTAGGGTTCAATTAGTACATGGCCCAATCACCAGATAAAAAGACAACAATCAAGACCCAGCAGGTCCGCATTCGTCGCACCCCTAAGTTCTTACCGTTCCTTATTACCGGCGCGGTTATCGGTGTGATTGTGGCTGTGATCCTTGGGCTAAGCATTCCGGCCGAGCAACGCACTGAGGCGCCGGTGGTGACCTACCTAATTGGGTATCTGGGTGCGCTGGGCGCGGCGGCTGGCATTGTGACCGCTGTGGTCGTGGACCGCATTGGGGTGGCCCGGGCCAAGACGCTTGAGGCTACTAAACTAGAGGGGTAAAGCCCACCACAACTAGAAGGATTTGCCTTGCTTCGTGGCGATGGAAACCTGAATCTCGATATTGCAGTTAGCAATGACGACAAAGCACCGCAGGATCAATGTGGCGTATTCGGCGTATGGGCACCTGGCGAAGAAGTTGCAAAGCTCACTTTCTTCGGCCTTTATTCACTTCAGCACCGCGGTCAAGAGTCCGCAGGTATCGCCACCTCTGATGGCAAAAAGATTTTGGTCTACAAAGACATGGGTTTGGTCTCGCAGGTTTTTTCTGAGTCAGCTTTGGAATCACTGATTGGTCACATTGCAGTTGGCCACAACCGATACTCGACAACCGGC
>CANGJO010000057.1 GCA_947454285.1 Microbacteriaceae bacterium
AACCTAATTATCTCTAACGGAAAAGTTATGGTTCCTGATGTTCGCAACCTAGACATCAGCGAAGCGCGCAACGCAATGAGTGCGCCATCGGTTGGTCTGCCGGTATCGATTGCAACCAAGGGTGAATGTGCCGGAGCACAGGGAACCATCGTGGTTGATCAGTCAGTATTGCCAGGTCTTGCCAAGCAGGGCTCGGCAGTAATTCTGTACGTGGGCTGTCAGCAGTAATTAAGAAAGATTTACTAGCGGCGAAAGTCCGCGAGCTTTTTCTGCCGCGCCCTTCAAGCCAATTGACTCCAACCAGTTACCAAGCATTTGGTAACCAGATTCGGTCAGCACGCTCTCTGGGTGGAACTGCACGCCGTAAATCGGAAGTGTCTTGTGTTGCAAGCCCATGATCACTCCACCTTTTGAGGTTTCGCTAACGCCGGTACGCGCGGTCACGATCAAATCTTCTGGAACTGTCGAATCAACTACGGCTAGCGAGTGGTATCGGGTTGCATTGAAGCCCTGGCGAATGCCCTTGAAGATTAGTGAGTCGTCGTGGTTCACGATTGATGTCTTGCCATGCATTAGTTCTGGCGCGCTGGTGACGGTTGCACCCATTGCCTCGGCGATGGACTGGTGGCCCAGGCAAACGCCGAATACCGGCTGACCGGTCTTCAGGGCCAGCTTCACCACTGGAATGCTTAGGCCCGCTTCGGCCGGGGTGCCAGGACCCGGGCTGATTAGAACGGCGTCATACTTGGCCAAAAGTTCCGGCAAATCCGCCTCGGCTACGCAGTCGTTGCGCAGCACATCGGTGTCTGCACCAAGCTGCTGCAGGTAGCCGTTGAGTGTGTAGACAAAGCTGTCGTAGTTGTCTAGAACCAGGATTTTTACCATCAGGGCTTAAGAATACCTGCTGTAGAATTTTGGCTATGTCTGAAAAGAAGCCAAAAGCCCCTAAAGCAGTTCCTACCAACACTGAAGATGCCCCAAACCCAGCTTGGTTCAAGCCGGTTATGTTCGGCTTCATGTTGCTTGGTCTGGTCTGGATCATCACCTACTACGTGACCAGCGCGCAGTTCCCGCTAGGCGCCGGAACTCCATGGAACCTAGAAAACTGGAACATCCTGATTGGCTTCGGCATCGCAATGGTTGGCTTCATGATGTCAACCCGCTGGAAGTAATACTTCTACCCCGATATTTGGAAAACCCCCGAGTAGCCCTCGGGGGTTTTCACTTTAAGCAAATCTCGTTATGCAACAAGCATGGTGTTCATTCGATAGATGGTTAGCCCTACAAAGACCAACGCCACCAAAATCCCACCGATTACCTGCGCCTGCTTTGAGCCACGCGCGTTCGTGTAAACGGCAGTCATTGCGCCACCGGCAAGCAATCCACCAAGGTGTGCCTGCCAACTAACGCCTGGCATCAAAAAACCAAACGCAAGGTTGATGGCAATCAAGCCAACTAGTCCACGTGAACGATCACCGATCGCGCGCAACACCACAAAGTAAGAAGCCATTAGTCCAAAAATTCCAGACGATGCGCCAAGCACCCAGGTGTTAGGCGTGTTCAAGTACATAACCGCAACTGATCCACCAAAAATAGAAATCAGCCAGACTGCCAAGAAGCGCGAACGGCCAAGCAACGGTTCAAGAACTGAACCAAAGATATAAAGCGAATACATATTCAAAGCAACGTGCAAAATGTTCGACGGATCGTGCGCAAAACCAGCGGTGATCATGCGCCACGGTTCAACGAAAACAGACAAAGGCACAAATGCTAACCTGTCAGTCAACGCGCTGCCCGGAACAATCTGCAGAAGCCAAATAATCACGTTAACCAAAACCAGGCCCAGTGTTACCTGGGCCCGGTTCTGCTTAAAGATATTTTTCAAAAGACTTAGATCTTCTCGATTGTGATTGACTCGATGATTACGTCGTCCAGTGGCTTGTCGCGGCCATCGGTGTCTACGTTTTCAATCTTGTCGACTACCTTCTTTGAAACTTCGTCGGCAACTTCACCAAAGATGGTGTGCTTGCCAAGTAGCCAGCCGGTAGCTGCGGTAGTGATGAAGAACTGTGAGCCGTTGGTGCCTGGTCCGGCGTTTGCCATCGCTAGCTTGTAAGGCTCGTTGAAGTTCAACTCTGGGTGAATCTCGTCACCGAACTGGTAGCCAGGGCCGCCCATTCCGGTTCCGGTTGGGTCGCCACCCTGCAGCATGAACTGCTGAATAATGCGGTGGAAGATCACGCCGTTGTACATTGGCTTGCCGGTCTGTGTTGCACCGGTACGTGGGTCTTTCCACTCGATAGAACCAGTTGCTAGACCTTCGAAGTTCGCTACGGTCTTAGGGGCGTGGTTGCCGAAAAGGTTGATTTTTATTGCGCCGTGGTTTGTGTGCAGGGTCGCTACTGAAGTGTGTTGAGTCATGGTTACTATTGTCGCATGACCCAAAAGCGCGCGGATGGCCAAATGCCCGGCCGTCCTATCGGCCAGATGCTTGTATCGGCTGACCGCGATCGCTTTGTAGAAATTGACCCCGATAAAGTCTCGCGCGGCTCGTTCTACACAACCGATGAAGCTTGGCTCAATGCCCCGGTCAGGGCCTTTTTGTTTGATGTATTCCTTACCAATACAAGCGCCCTGGACCCCTTTGCCGGTGATGGCCACCTTCTTGACCTAGTTCGTCGAGAGTTTGGTGTGGCCACCTTTGGGCTAGACATCGCCGGTGACAAGTGGGCTCGCAACGATTCACTGGTGAGCATTCCTAATGCCGGTGGTTCTGGGTCACGCGGGTCTGTGATTGTGACCAACCCGCCTTACCTAGCGAATCACTCGGCCAAGCGCAAGGGTGTGAACGATCTGGTTGCCACCTACTTCGATGGCAGCGATTACGACAACCTCTACAAGATTGCTCTCGATAAATGTTTAGCAGCTGCTGACTTTGTGGTTGCTGTGATTCCGGAAACATTTTTACTTTCCAGTTTTGACAAGTCTCGCCTTGCAGTTGTCTCAGTTATCGAAGGTGATTTGTTTTCCGATACTGAAGCACCGGCAGTGGTTGCGTGTTTTGGTCCGGCCGGCGTGAAGCAAGTTGGCGAATTCAAACTTGGCAACGCAAGCGTGTTCAACGGTAGTGATTCAATCGGAACTCTTAACGAAATTTTCGAGCTTCGTACCGGTCGTGCACGATCCGGAATTCAAATTGTTTTCAACGATCCGCACGGCCGCATTGGTCTACGTGCGGTGGATTCACATGATGGCATCCGCAGAATCGAATTCATTTACGGTGATTTCGAATACAAACGCACACGCATCAAAGTTTCTTCTCGTCTACTTACTTATTTAGACGTTCCAGAACTTAGTGATGCACAAATTCAAGAACTTGTAGTTCGTGCCAACGCACATCTAGAAATTCTTCGTGCAAAATCAAGTGACCTAATCCTTGCGCCCTTCAAGGGCAATGACAAAAAGGGAAACCGTCGACGTCGACTTGATTACGCGCTTGCGCGTCAAATTATTAACAACTCGCTTTAGTCTTCGTCTGGGGGCAGTGGGGCATTGATATCAATTTCTTCGACTCGCTCTGTTAGCTTGTTCCAGCGGTCAAAATCAGCCTGAGTTATACGGCGAAGGTTTTGGGGATTTTCCTCAATGTCTTTTTCCAAAAACTTAAGGAACGCTTTCAACACAACATCATCTTCGTGAACTTCTTCACGATTTTTATCATCAAGTGAATTCATGCAAATAGAGTATTGAGACCCTCGGACATTTATCTACTAGTGTGAGCCTAAACGCTTAGAAAGCTCTGCGGCTGCAACTTGCAATTGCTTCACTAGAAACTCTTGATGTGCGTCTGCACCCGCATCGTTTCTAAATGTCATACCAATGGCAGCTACGGGCATTTGCAAGTGATTCAAAACTGCAACAGCAATTGAACTGAAGCCCTCGGTCACAAATCCATTTTCAAAACTGAAGCCGCGTTGTTTCGCTTCTTGCAAATCTTGAGTCAGTTCTTTTACAGACACCGGACCTTTTCCCGTTCGCGTTGGCAGCGCAACATTTCCGCCATACATCGCACGCACTTGCTTTGCATCAAGCTGACACAAAATTGCTTTTCCAGATGCAGTCAGGTGCGCGGGTAGTCGCACACCAACCTCGGTCACGATCGTCACCGGGTGATGCGGAACTTCCTTAGCCAAATACAAAACGTCGTTGTTCTGCAAAATACCCAATTGAGCAACCGCGGGAATTGTCTTCTCTGTTTCGCGAACCAATCTGGCAAGTAGTGGGCGGGCAAGACGCTCGAGCGGATCATGCCGCAAATACGCCGAGCCAAGCTCAAAGGCCGATACGCCCAGTCCCCAGCGTTGATCCTCGGGAAAGTGGATCACGAAGCCATCTTTTTCCATGGCCGCCAACAGGTGATAGGTAGATGAGCGCGGTAGGCCCAGCTTCTTGGCAATTGCGGCTGCCGGCATGGGCGAACCGGCCTTGCCAAGGGCCTGCAGAATGGCCAAAGCTCTGGTTGCACCAGGTGCATTGCTCATGCGGGCCCCAATCTCGTATTTCAGACACTACTAGTTTTCTGCGGGTTCTATCGGTGTGATTTAGACAGTTTTATTGACCTATGACAACAATCAATCGTTCAGCGTTGCACGCAGCCACCGGGCCAAACCTCACCGCCAAAGGATGGGGTCAAGAAGCAGCAATTCGAATGCTGCACAACAACCTCGACCCAGCAGTGGCCGAGCACCCAGAGAATCTGATTGTCTACGGCGGTAGCGGAAAGGCCGCGCGTAACTGGGCGAGCTTTGATGCGATCGTCAACACGCTTACAAATCTTGAAAACGACGAAACCATGCTGGTGCAGTCGGGTAAGCCGGTTGGTGTTTTCCGCACACACGAGTGGGCACCGCGCGTGCTGCTTGCAAACTCAAACTTGGTTGGTGACTGGGCTAACTGGCCAGAGTTCCGCCGCTTAGAGCACCTAGGTCTAACCATGTACGGTCAGATGACCGCGGGCTCATGGATCTACATTGGCACCCAGGGAATTCTGCAGGGTACCTACGAAACTTTCGCTGCAGTTGCCGAACAATCTTTTGGTGGCACACTCGCCGGCACACTTACTCTTACCGGTGGTTGCGGTGGCATGGGTGGTGCACAGCCGCTTGCAGTAACCATGAACGAAGGCACCTGTCTAATCGTTGACGTTGATCGTCGTTCACTTGAGATGCGCGTGCGCGATCGCTACCTAGACGAAATCGCCGACACTCTTGATCAGGCCATTGACCTAGTCACCAAATACAAGAACGCCAAGATTGCAAAGTCAGTTGGTGTGGTTGGAAACGCAGCAACAATTTTTGCCGAGCTACTAAAGCGCGAAGTACCAATCGATATCGTGACCGACCAAACTTCTGCGCACGACCCGCTGTACTACATTCCAGAGGGCATGTCACTTGAAGACGCGAAAGATGCACGCGAAAAGAATGCAGAAGATTTCACTAAGCGCGCACAAGCTGCAATGGCAAAGCACGTTGAAGCAATGGTTGGCTTCATGGATAAGGGTGCAATCGTCTTTGACTACGGCAACTCAATTCGCGACGAAGCACGCAAGGGTGGTTACCAGCGCCCATTCGCGTTCCCAGGTTTCGTGCCCGCCTACATTCGCCCACTCTTCTGCGAGGGCAAAGGTCCATTCCGCTGGGTCGCGCTATCGGGTGATAAAAAAGATATCTACCGCACAGACCAGGCAATGATGGAGTTGTTCCCAGACAACAAACACCTACACCGATGGCTAAACATGGCTCAAGAACGCGTAGCCTTCCAAGGTTTGCCAGCGCGAATTTGCTGGTTGGGTTACGGCGAACGCGACAAGGCCGGCGCTGTTTTCAACGACCTAGTTAAGCGCGGCGAAGTAAGTGCGCCGATTGTGATCGGTCGCGACCACCTTGACTGTGGATCGGTTGCTTCGCCTTACCGCGAGACAGAGGCAATGCTTGATGGCTCAGACGCAATCGCCGACTGGCCAATCCTGAATGCCATGTTGAACGTTGCCTCAGGCGCCAGCTGGGTATCGCTACACCACGGCGGCGGTGTTGGCATGGGTCGCAGTATTCACGCGGGTCAGGTATCGGTTGCCGATGGTACTGATCTAGCGGCCGAGAAGCTCAAC
>CANGJO010000058.1 GCA_947454285.1 Microbacteriaceae bacterium
CTCGCTCAAACGCACAGAGCCGTCAGAAGCCAAGCGGCCCATCAGAGTGTCGGCAACGGCCTGCGGTTGATCGGCAATCTCTTTAGCCATGAACGATGACCAGCCACCCTTTGATGCGGCAGAGGCGTCCCAGCTAACTTCAAACTCAACCGGAGTGACCGGTGCGCCATCAAAGGTGCGAACCTCAACTGAGCCAGCACGCAGAATCACGATCTCGTCTTGGCCAACAGAGATTGCACGCTTGGTGTGCTCAACAAAGGCAGCAACGTCTGAACCTAGGAAGTTCTCACCATCACCCAAACCAATTACCAGTGGCGAATTACGACGGGCAGCCAAAACAACATCGGGTTGGTCTTCGTGAATTGCCAACAGGGTGAATGCTCCGTGCAAACGCTTGACCACGTTGGTGAACGCGGTAGGCAGGTCGCCGGTCTTCTCAAATTCGGCGGCCACCAGGTGCGCGGCTACCTCTGAGTCAGTCTCTGAAGCAAACTTGGTACCAGCCGCAACTAGCTCGGCCTTTAGTTCAAAAAAGTTTTCGATGATTCCGTTGTGAATCAATGACAGCTTCGCCGCTGCTCCACCAATGTGTGGGTGGGCGTTGCCGTCAGTTGGGGCGCCGTGAGTTGCCCAACGAGTGTGACCAATACCAATGTGTGCATCTGGCAACGGGTGGTTGGTGATCTCGGCGATTAGGTTGTCAAGTTTGCCGGCCTTCTTGCGGGTCTCAAGGCCAGTGCCTGAAATCACCGATACGCCGGCCGAATCGTAACCACGATATTCCAGGCGACGAAGTCCCCCGAGTAGAACCTCGAGTGTTGACTTTGGGCCTACATAGCCAACGATTCCGCACATAGGTACTAATTTACGGCAGAATAGACCGTTGTGAGCGATGCGCTAAGCCCTTTCAACGAGATAAGTCGTGAAGACTGGGCTGATCTGGGGACTTCAACCCAGCTTCCCCTGACTGAGTCAGAAATTCAGCAAATCCGTGGTCTTGGTGACTTTCTGGATATCAAGGAAGTTCAAGACGTTTATCTGCCGCTCAGCCGCCTGCTAAATCTTTACGTTGCCGAGCACCAAAAACTTCACCGCGTGACCAGCGACTTCTTGGGTGATCGTGCCGGTCGCGTGCCATTCATTATCGGTGTTGCCGGTTCTGTTGCGGTTGGTAAATCAACCGTCTCGCGTTTGCTGAAGGAATTGCTTAGTCGTTGGGAAGGCACTCCCCGCGTTGAGATGATTACCACCGATGGATTCCTCTACCCAAACGCAGAGCTGGAACGCCGTGGACTAATGTCGCGCAAGGGATTTCCGGAATCATACGACCGCATGGCGCTGCTGAAATTTGTTGCCGATGTTAAGAGTGGTGTGACTGAGGTTTCTGCACCGGTTTACTCGCACTTGGTTTACGACATCGTTGAGGGCGAGACCAATGCGGTTCGCAATCCAGACGTTTTGATTGTTGAAGGCTTGAACGTGCTGCAGTCACCGGGCACCGATCAAAGCCTGGCACTGAGTGACTTCTTTGACTTCAAGATTTACGTTGATGCAGAGACACCAAATATTGAGCAGTGGTTCCTGGAGCGCTTTGGCAAATTGCGCGAGACCGCGTTTACCAACCCAGAGTCTTATTTCCACCGATATTCCGAGATGCCCTTCGAAAAGGCGCTTGAGCGGGCCAAGGAAATTTGGTCGACAATCAACCTGCCGAACCTAGTTGAGAACATTGTGCCAACCAGGTCTCGTGCAACTTTGGTGCTGCACAAGGGCACCAAGCACGCCGTTGAGCGTGTGCTGCTTCGTAAACTCTAAAGAATTCAGTAAACCGTTACGCTTTCGTTACCCTATTCGGAACGAATAGGCCTTTCTGAGAGTTGACTGTAACCATAGCCATTCGTATGGGTGTCGCCAGGGCTAAATCCATGGCACCGACGATGCAAACGATGACTTTCAAAGTACGTCAATTAATTGAAAGGCTACAAATGAACACGCTCTCAAACGTTTTGAGCAACGGCCAATTTAACCTGGTCTATAACATCTTGTCACTGGGTCTAGCATCCATGCTATTCACGTCGATTTTCCTATTTGTGGGTCGCGACCGCGTATTGCCTCGTTACCGCATGGCGGTTATGGTTTCCGGAACAGTTACCGCCATCGCTACCTATCACTACTTCAGAATGTTCGATAACTTCAACCACGCATTCGCTGGCACAGCAGCCAACAACCCGGATGCCTACAACGTTGGTTACCGATACGTTGACTGGCTATTGACTGTGCCATTGCTTTTGGTGGAGTTGGTTGCAGTGCTTGCCCTTGCAAAGGCAGCTCAGAGCTCGATCCTGAACCGCTTGGTTCCTGCTGCGGCAGCAATGATCGTGCTTGGCTACCCAGGTGACGCAAAGCTAGACCTATTTGGAATTGGCGCCTCATGGTGGGGCTTGTTCTCAACAATCCCGTTCCTATACATTCTTTACGTTCTGTTCATTGAACTTGGCAAGAGCTTGTCTCGCCAGTCTGAGGCAGTTCAGAAGAAGGTAAAGCTACTTCGTATTTTGCTAATCGCAACCTGGGGCGTATACCCAATCACCTTTATTTTGGCGATGGGTTCAACCGGCTTCGACGCAAACCAGTTCGTGGCACGTGAAGTGGGCTATAGCATCGCGGATATTTTGGCCAAATGTCTCTTTGGTCTGATTATCTTCAGCATTGCTCGGATCAAGTCTGCAGAAGACGACAAAGAATTCGCGAAAACCGAATTCAAAGACGCATAAAGATTCAACGTCTCAAAAAAAAATGGGCTCCCGGAAACGGGGGCCCATTTTTTTACTTGATTGGTGCAGCAATCAACATGATCGAGTCAGGTTTGCTCATGTCAAAGCGCTCGTCATAAATCTCTAGGTGCAAGCCGTTATCCACGGTGCAACCCATGTCAGGCAAAAGTTCGTTATAAAACTCTTGGGTTGACTCAACAAGTTTTTCCATACCGCCGATGTGCTCAAAGGTCGCAAAGGTTCCGGCCGGAATCTCAAGCACGTTTAGTCCGCGCAAGTCAGCCGGCAGCTCATCAACCTGAAGGCCAACGAACTGGTTTAACAAACCGTCGGTAGCGCCTTCTGCTGCACGCGTTGCGCCAATCATCAAGACCTCTGGGCCAAAACCAAATTCGTTTTTCTTCTGGTACATCGCGCCCCAGACCGGCGATAGCTTTTCTTGACCGTTGAACTTTGGCGACATTGCGCCGTAGAAGTCTGCATCTAGGCCAATCAAAATGCGCTTCGGCATTTCAACGATGTTGAATCTTGGCTCCACTAGAGTGCCAATTGTTTTTCAACTACGCGAGCAATGCGGTCAGCCCATGATTGCGCGGTGCCTTCGTCGGCGGCCTCAACCATTACGCGAACCAGTGGCTCTGTGCCAGAAGCGCGAAGTAGCACGCGACCGGTGCCGTGCAACTCTTCCTCTGCTGCGGCAACTGCCTGCTGGACTTCGGCATCGGTGTCTACACGGCCCTTGTCTACGCCTGGCACATTGATAAGCACCTGCGGGTAAATCTTCATCACACTGGCGAGCTCGGCCAAAGACTTCTTGGTGCGTGCCATCTCGGCACCAATCTTTAGGCCAGTAAGAATTCCATCACCGGTGGTCGCGAACTGCGCAAAGATTACGTGACCAGACTGCTCGCCACCAAGGGTGTAACCACCGGCACGCATTTCTTCAAGCACGTAGCGGTCGCCCACTCCGGTCTCAATCATGTTGATGTCGTGTTCCTTCATCGCGATGCGCAAACCAAGGTTTGACATCACGGTTGCTACCAAAGTGTTGCGCGCCAACTGGCCGCGTTCCTTAAGTGACAACGCAAGAATTGCCATGATCTGATCGCCGTCAACAATGGCACCCGATGCATCTACCGCCAAGCAGCGATCGGCGTCGCCGTCGTGAGCCACACCAAAATCTGCACCGTGCTCAAGCACCGCGGTCTGCAACGCAGACATATGAGTTGAACCGTAACCCAGGTTGATGTTGTTGCCATCTGGCTCTGCGCCAATCACGATGACCTTGGCGCCTGCATCGGTGAATACCTGCGGCGATACGCCAGCTGCAGCGCCGTGTGCACAGTCAACTACAACGGTCAAACCATCTAGACGGTTTGGTAGGGAGCGAAGTAGGTGCACGATGTAGCGATCTTCCGCATCGGCAAAACGCTGAACGTGCCCCACCGCTGCACCAACCGGAGCAAGCGGTTCGGCAGACATTGCGGCTTCAATCTTGTCTTCAATTTCGTCGGCAAGTTTGTGACCACCGCGTGCAAAGAATTTAATTCCGTTGTCTGGTGCCGGGTTGTGTGATGCAGAAATCATCACGCCAAAGTCGGCGTCTAGGTCATCAGTTAGAAATGCGGTTGCCGGAGTTGGCAGTACACCCGCATCAAAAACATCAACCCCGCTACTTGCTAGTCCGGCAGAAATTGCTGCCGCTAGAAATTCACCACTGATACGTGGGTCGCGACCGATAACTGCTTTTGGTTTAATTCCGCGAGCGCGTGCATCATCACCAAGAACGATTGCAGCTGCTTGTGCGAGTTTGGTGGCAAGTTCTGCCGTTAAATCACGATTGGCGAGACCTCGAACACCATCGGTGCCAAAGAGTCTCGCCATTTCGTAAGCCTATGCTTTTGAAAGCTAGAAAGTGAAGATTAACGCTTCGAGAACTGTGAAGCCTTACGTGCCTTCTTAAGACCAGCCTTCTTGCGCTCGATAACACGAGGGTCGCGCTTTAGGAAGCCAGCCTTCTTTAGTGATGCACGGTTGTTGTCGCGGTCGATCTCGTTAAGTGCACGAGCGATACCTAGACGAAGTGCACCTGCCTGACCAGCGATGCCACCACCGTGGATACGAGCAACAACGTCGTATGCGTTCTTTAGATCAAGAACGGTGAATGGATCGGTGATTAGCTGCTGGTGCAACTTGTTTGGGAAGTAATCTGCAAGTTCGCGACCGTTCACCTTGATTGCGCCGGTGCCTGGCATGATGCGAACACGTGCAACAGCTTCCTTACGACGACCAAGGCCTGCGCCTGGAGTTGTAAGTGGGCCACGTGACTTAACCGGTGCAGCCTTAGCTGCTGGAGTCTCGGTGGTGTAGCTCTCTGGAGTGGTTTCTACGGTTTCTTTTGACACGATGAATTCCTTACTGAGCTACCTGGTCGATGATGAAAGGCTTTGGCTGCTGTGCAGCGTGTGGGTGCTCTGCACCTGCGTAAACCTTAAGTTTGTTTAGCTGGGTTGCACCAAGCTTGTTGTGAGGAAGCATGCCCTTGATTGCCTTTTCAACAGCCTTCTCAGGTGACTTCTCTAGAAGCTCTGCGTAAGTAGTTGCAGTCAAACCACCTGGGTAACCAGAGTGACGGTAAGCCTTCTTCTGCTTTAGCTTTGAACCGGTCAACGCGATCTTCTCAGCGTTGATGATTACAACGAAGTCGCCGTTGTCCATGTGAGGAGCAAAGGTTGGCTTGTGCTTGCCGCGCAATAGTGCTGCTGCGTGGGTTGCTAGACGGCCAAGAACTACATCGGTGGCGTCGATGACTAGCCACTCGTTGCTCAGCTCGTGAGCCTTTGGAGAATAAGTACGCACGTTAAATTGCCTTCTACTTCTGTATCGGATTGAGATGAACCCGCAACTGAAGAAGAAACTTCAAGGGATTCAAGCTTTTTACATCGGCACAAACTGCCGATACCAAAGGTCAATCCTAACCCGCATCAGGGGCATAGGTCAAACCCTAGTTTTGAACTGGATCAGTCCTCGGCCTCGTCCAGAGTCCTTAGATTCTTAGCCATCTGGGCCTGCGCAGCCAGCTTGTCGTTCGACGGATAACCAACCTCAATCAGGGTCAAACCGTGCGGCGGCTGGACCTTAAATGAGCCAATTCGCGAGCGCTTCTCAAGTCGCTTGATCACACCATCCGGGGTGGTTTTGTGCTCCCCCGAGGCAATCAGCGCGCCCACAATGGCCCTAACCATGTTGTGGCAGAAGGCATCGGCCATAATTTCAACCTCAATGACGTTCCCGGCAGC
>CANGJO010000059.1 GCA_947454285.1 Microbacteriaceae bacterium
ATTACCAAACCGTAGGTGTTGATCATTAACCAAAGTTTGCGACGACCAGCTTCATCGGAACGACGACCGATAACCGGAGCGGTTAGAGCAAGCAGGATTCCGGCGATGGCGGTGGTCCAGCCCAAGGCAACATCGGGGTTCTGATTTGCCGTGGCTACGGTTCCGGCCAGATAGACCGGAAAGATGAAGGTCTGCATGAGGGTGGGGTAGGGCTGCTGTGCCCAGTCCCAGAGGGCCCAGGCGAAGGTTCCACGGATTTTGGTCTTAGCTTCTTTGCTCATGCCTAAACATTACTGTTTTGAAGTAAATCTGAGAGTTAACTGAAAGTTGAGTCAAGTTGGCTCAACTATCTTGACAAGCCTCGGCCGTCATGTGAAACTTGAGTCAAATCGGCTCAAGTTGGGCCATATTTGGACAAAATCGGGCCCAAAAGGCCCAAAAGAAGGAGAAACACAATGGCACGTGCAGTAGGTATTGACCTAGGTACCACCAACAGCGCAGTTTCTGTGCTTGAGGGTGGAGAACCAACTGTTATCGCAAACGCTGAGGGTTTCCGCACCACACCATCTATCGTGGCTTTCACCAAAGATGGCGAAGTTCTAGTGGGCGAGACCGCTAAGCGCCAGGCAGTTACCAACGTTGACCGCACCATTGCATCGGTGAAGCGTCACATGGGTACCGACTGGACTTTCAACGTAGACGACAAGAAGCACACCCCGCAGGAGATCAGCGCTCGTATTTTGGCGAAGCTAAAGCGCGATGCTGAGACCTACCTTGGCGAGGCTGTTACCGATGCCGTTATTACTGTTCCTGCTTACTTCAATGACGCTGAGCGTCAGGCAACTAAGGATGCCGGTGAAATCGCAGGTCTAAACGTTCTACGTATTATCAACGAGCCAACCGCAGCTGCACTTGCTTACGGTTTGGACAAGGGTAAAGAAGACGAACTAATTCTTGTATTCGACCTTGGTGGTGGAACATTCGATGTTTCACTTCTTGAGGTTGGTAAGGACGAGGGCTTCTCAACTATTCAGGTTCGCGCAACATCGGGTGACAACCGCCTTGGTGGAGACGACTGGGATCAGCGCATCGTTGATCACCTTGTTAAGAAGTTCAAGGAAACCTCTGGCGTTGACGTATCGAAAGACAAGATTGCACTTCAGCGTTTGAAGGAAGCAGCGGAGCAGGCGAAGAAGGAATTGTCACAGAGCATGTCGGCAAACATTCAGTTGCCATACCTATCTCTAACTGAGAACGGTCCAGCAAACTTGGATGAGACATTGACTCGTGCACAGTTCGAGCAGATGACAAACGATTTGCTTGAGCGCACTCGCAAGCCATTCAACGATGTAATCAAGGAAGCCGGCGTGAAGGTTGGCGACATTGCACACGTTGTTCTTGTTGGTGGTTCAACTCGTATGCCTGCAGTTAGCGAACTTGTTAAGTCACTAACCGGTGGACGCGAACCAAATAAGGGTGTTAACCCTGATGAAGTTGTTGCAGTTGGTGCATCGCTTCAGGCTGGTGTTCTAAAGGGTGAGCGTAAGGACGTTCTTCTTATTGACGTGACTCCACTGTCACTTGGTATTGAAACCAAGGGTGGCATCATGACTAAGTTGATCGAGCGCAACACTGCGATTCCAACCAAGCGTTCTGAGACATTCACAACTGCAGATGACAACCAGCCATCGGTGTCTATTCAGGTTTACCAGGGTGAACGTGAATTCGTTCGCGACAACAAGTCACTTGGAAACTTTGACCTAAGCGGCATCGCACCAGCTCCACGCGGTGTGCCACAGATTGAAGTTACTTTTGACATCGACGCGAACGGTATCGTGCACGTTTCTGCAAAGGACAAGGGAACTGGTAAGGAAGCATCTGTAACCATCACCGGTGGTTCATCTCTTTCAAAGGAAGACATCGAGCGCATGGTTCGCGAAGGTGAAGAGCACGCTGCTGAAGACAAGAAGCGTCGCGAAGAAGCCGACACTCGCAACCAGGCAGAGGGTCTTGTTTACCAGATCGAAAAGTTGATCAAAGAGAACGACGAGAAGCTACCTGAGGACGTTAAGTCTTCAGTACAGGCAGACGTTGACGCTTTGAAGACTGCACTTGCTGGTGAAGACTTTGATGCAATCAAGAGCGCATTCGAAACACTAAACGCATCACAGCAGAAGTTGGGCGAGGCAATCTATGCAGCGCAGCCAGCTGAAGGCGAAGCAGCGGCAGAGGCTAACACCGAAGACGTTGTTGACGCAGAAGTTGTTGATGAGGAAACCAAGTAATGCCTGAGGAGTTCCAGCAGGAATCTGCCCAGGAGAACACCGGCTCGGAGGAGACCCAGTCTCCTTCACCGGATTCCCCTGCGGCAGAAACTGATGAGATCGACGCAGCACTGGCTGACCTGGTCGACGACCTAGGTCCACAGAGCAAAGAAGCTGAGTTGCTCGCTGATCTACAGCGTCTGCAGGCAGAGTTTGTGAACTACAAAGCACGCGTTGAGCGTGACCGCGATGTTGCACGTAGTGCCGCGATTGCAGAAGTTTTGCGCGCGGTGCTACCTGCACTCGACGACTTGACTCGTGCCGAAGCTCACGGTGACCTTGAGGGCTCACCGTTTGCTGCGGTGGTTACCAAATTGCGCAATGCTGGTGACAAGTTTGGATTGAAGCAGTTCGCCGAAAAGGGTGACAAGTTTGATCCAGAAATTCACAACGCTCTAGTGCAGACTCCAAATGCAGAAGTTACCGAAAACGTAATTGCAGACGTAGTAGAGCCGGGCTACATGCTTGGTGAACGACTACTGCGCCCGGCAATGGTTGCAGTTTTCATTCCAGCTTAAGAAAGTTTTTGACTGATGGCATCTAACGATTGGTTCGACAAGGACTTTTATAAAGTTCTTGGCGTATCTAAAGATGTGTCAGAAGCTGAACTGAAGAAGACCTATCGCAAGCTCTCGCGCAAATATCATCCCGATACAAATCCGGGCGATGCAAAAGCGGAAGCGAAGTTCAAAGAAATTAGCGAGGCCTATTCGGTTCTCTCTGACTCTAAAGAACGTGCAGAGTACGACCAGATGCGCGCAATGGGACCTGGACCAAGATTTAATCCAGGTGCCGGTGGCGGTCAGGGATTCCCTGGCGGTTTCAATGGCGGCAACATGGGCGGCGCAGGATTTGAAGATGTGTTTGCCAACTTGTTTGGTGGCGGTGGATTCAATCGCGGACCACAACGCGGTGCCGACTTAACCATGAGCACAACTCTTGACTTTATTGATGGAGTTAAAGGAACACAGCTTAAGGTTCGTCTTGGTAGCGGTGAAACCACAATCAAGATTCCTGCCGGTGTGCAAGATGGCCAGAAAATTAAAATCGCAGGCAAAGGACAAGCTTCACCTAACGGTGGTCCTGCCGGTGATCTAATTATTTCTGTAACTGTAAAACCACACCCGGTGTTTACTCGCGATGGCAACAACTTGCGCGTAACCGTGCCAGTTACTTTCACTGAGGCAGTCCTTGGTGCAACTATTCAGGTTCCAACTCTTGGTGGCGAGCCGGTGAAACTTAAGGTTGCACCGGGTACACCAAACGGACGAGTGCTTCGCGTCAAGGGCCGCGGTGTTGTAACCGCAAAGGCCGAGGGAGACCTTCTTGCCACGGTTGAAATTGCCGTGCCATCTCACGTGAGCGAAAAGGCAAAGAAGGCGCTTGAGGCCTTCGAAGAGTTGTTGCCAGAAGCTGATCCACGTGAAGACCTACTTAATAAGGCTGGACTCCTTTAATAGGAGGTGACTCATGGAAGACCTCAACGAAAATACGCCGCTGTTTGCCATTGGTGTTGCCGCTGAATTGGCCATGATGCACCCGCAGACCCTGCGCGATTACGACCGTCTTGGTCTGGTTGTGCCGGGTCGAACCGGCGGCCAAAGTCGCCGCTACACGATGCGAAATGTGGCCCAGCTTCGCGAGATCGCCAGGCTTTCGGCCGAGGGTGTGAGTCTTGAGGGGATCAAGCGCATTCTTGAGCTTGAAAACGCCAATTCAGAGCTTGCCCAGCGGGTTCGAGACCTAGAACAGGCCCTTGCCAACGAGCTAATGAACCGGCCGGGAGCCCGAATATTCGCTGCAGGTGACATGGGCGTTGAGTCCATCGCGAGGGGCAAGAGGCCAGCACGCCATACCGAAATCGTGGTTTATCGCGGCAGATAAACTTTCGGTTATGTCTAAAAACACCGAAAATCGCTCATTTGGCCAGGGGGCACAGGGAGAACCTGATGCACCAAAAGCAACCAAGGTAAGTGCTCGCACCAAGCTGCGCTACAACTTCGACAACTCACTTTCAAAAGCTGGTGCGTTCGTTGGTTATGTATTCATCGCCATCATCGTTCTAGCTTTTGCGATGACCGCCATTCAGGCCGGTATCGCTGCGGTTACACCGCTAAACACCCCACTTGATCCAGCCAGCTACTTCTTCAGCTACTGGGCAGCCTTCACCAAGATCCTTGGAATTGGAAGCACCGATGCGTGGGGCGCGCAGATCGTCAACTTTATTTACTGGGCAATCGGAATTGCAATTTCCGGTGCAGTAATTGGTTTTATCTCTGCCGCGATTCAGCGCGCAGTTGCTCGCCTAAAAGAAGGCAAGAGCGCAGTTATCGAATCAGGACACACCCTGATTCTTGGTTGGTCAAACCGTGTGTTCCCAATTCTTTCTGAGCTTGCTATTGCAAACGAAAACGTTCGCAAACCACGCGTTGTAATTTTTGCTGGCACTGCACGCGCAGTAATGGATGCGGAAATTGCATCACGAGTTCCAAACCTAGGCAAACTAAAAGTTATAACTCGCACTGGCGATATCACTAACCCAGAAGATTTGAAGCGCGCAAATGTTTCAACTGCAAAATCAATCATCATTCTTGATGCAGATGAGACCGGTGATGCAACTGTTGTATCAACTGTGCTTGCGGTTAAAGCAGTGAACGCAAATCCTGCAACTCGCATCATCGCTGAGCTTGATGATGCAAACACTGCAGAAGCAATTAGCACCGCAACTAAGGGTCAGGTAATTGCAGTGCGCTCACACGATGTGATCGCACGAGTTACCGCACAGGCTTCACGCCAGCCAGGCCTTGCAGCAGTAACTCTTGACCTGCTTGATTTTGCGGGGGACGAAATTTACTTTGCAGATGTACCAGCACTAGTTGGCAAGACCTACGCTGATGCACTGCTTGCATTCAACGGCGCAAGTGTTATCGGTGTAGTTGACGGCAAGGGCAACACCCACATCAACCCAGCACAGACTTCAAAGATTGGTGCGGGTTCAAAGATCATCGCGATTGCCGAAGACGACGACAAGGTCGTTTACACCGGTGTGCGTGAAGACATTGCAAAGAAGAAGGTTGCCGCACACAAGGCACCTACTCGCAAGCCAGAGCACTTGTTGTTCATTGGTTGGTCATCAATGGGCCGTTCAGTTGTTTCTGAACTTTCATCATTCTTGCCAAAGGGTTCAACCGTGCACATCGTCGCAGAAAAGAAGCACGTTTCGCCTGATGAACTAAAGGGCTTGAAGTTTGGTGCAAATATTAAGGTGACACACGCATCGGTGTCTGGCGACATTGATGAATTGATTGCCGCCGCTTCTGCAAAGAAGTACAACGAGGTAATCATTCTTGGCTATCGCGAGGCAATCAGTGAGACTGAGGCAGACGCGCAGACCATGTTGACCATGCTGCAGATGAACCAGCTGTTTGAGGCGCAGGGCAATGGCGTGGAGCCAACCCGTTTGGTTGCCGAGATTCTTGATAGCCGCAAGGCAGAGCTAGCCCGAGTCGCAGCTGCCGACGACATGGTGGTCAGCGACAACTTAGCTGCACTATTGATTGCTCAGGTATCTGAGAACCCAGCGCTGGCCCCGGTATTCGACGACCTGTTCGACGCCGAAGGCGCATCAATCAACGTGAACCCTATCGAGCACTACGCACCACTGGGCAAGTCGATCGAGTTCGCTGAGCTAGTTGCGATTGGTCGCGCACAC
>CANGJO010000060.1 GCA_947454285.1 Microbacteriaceae bacterium
TGAAAGCAGGCCATTAACAAAGGACCCAGAATCATCGGTGGATAGCTCTTTAGCCATCTCAACCGCTTCATTCACAGCCACGGCATCGGGAACGTCTGGATTGTGCAGGATTTCCCAAACGGCAACTCGCAAAATAGCCCGATCAAGGTTCGGCATGCGGTCTAGCGCCCAGCCCTGTGAATAGGTCTCAAGTAGATCGTCAATTTCCTCGTGGTGATCTACCACTCCCTGAACAATGGCGCGAGCGTAGCCAAAGATTGCATCCTGGTTCTGACGATCAGCGGCCATGTCGGCTACGTCATCCAGAAGGCTTAGCGGAGAAATCTTGCGAAGATCGGCTGCAAAAACAGCGTCTACTGCGCGTTTGCGAGCCTTAGTTCTAGCGCTCACCGATTAGTCAGTAACGCGACCAAGGTAGTCACCGGTGCGGGTATCCACACGGACCTTGGTGTTGTTCTCAAGAAATAGTGGAACCTGAATCTGCAAACCAGTCTCTACAGTCGCCGGCTTGGTGCCTCCGCTTGAGCGGTCACCCTGAAGGCCAGGCTCTGTGTAGGTAACTTCCAGAACAACCGAAGCAGGAAGTTCAACGTAGATTGGGTTGCCCTCATGCATTGCAACGGTAGCTTCCTGATTCTCAAGCATGTAGTTAACCGCGTCGCCAACAACAGCCTCTGGCAAATTCACCTGGTCATAGGTGTCTTTATCCATGAAGATGTAGCCTTCACCGTCGTTGTATAGGTAAGTCATGTCGCGCTTATCCACGGTTGCAACTTCAACCTTTACTCCGGCGTTAAATGTCTTTTCAACAACCTTGCCAGTCAACACGTTCTTCAACTTAGAACGAACGAAAGCGGCACCCTTGCCAGGCTTTACGTGCTGGAATTCGGTTACAGCCCAAAGCTGACCTTCGATGTTTAGGACCATTCCGTTTTTTAGGTCGTTTGAAGTTGCCATGACGCAATCACTCGTTTCAATTATTAGCGAATTCAGATGCGCTCTAGGCGCAATAACTTACCCAATTCTAGTGGCCACAATCGGGCCAACCAGTGCTTATTTGGCTAGTTGTTCCAGCGCCAAAAGGTAAGAATCGGTGCCGAAACCGGCAATCACTCCAGTTGCCACGCCAGAAATGACACTGGTGTGGCGGAATTCTTCACGAGTGTGCGGATTGCTTAGGTGAACCTCAATTAGCTTCAGGCCGGCCTTGGTAATTTGTACGGCTGCATCGCGCAGCGCGTAGGAATAGTGGGTGAAGGCAGCCGGGTTCAAGATCACGTTCTGCTTTGCATCTACGGCCTCATGAATCCATCCGATAAGTTCGCTTTCGCTGTCGGTCTGGCGAACATCGGCACTTAGTCCCAAGTTTGCGGCGGCGGCCTCAACCGCAGAAGTCAAACTAGCAAAATCAAGCGCACCGTAAATATCTGGCTCGCGAGAACCAAGGCGTCCTAGGTTAGGGCCATTCAAGACCAATACATTTTGCATGTTTATAGGTTACCGCTAGGCAACGATTTCCTGGAAGGCTGCGTGCAACATTTCAGGGGTTGGAGCACTCATGATGGTTGGCTTGGCAAGGTCATCGAGCACCACAAAACGCAAAGTTCCCGATCTGGTCTTCTTGTCGCGCTGCATGGTCTCAACCAACTGATTCCACTTTTCCGCCGAGTAAGTTGTAGGCAGGCCCAGCAGGTTCAACACCGATCGGTGTCTATCAACCACAGCATCGCTTAGGCGACCAGCAAGGCGAGCAAGTTCGGCGACGAACACCATACCAATTGAAATTGCTGCGCCGTGACGCCACTTGTACCGCTCGGCATGCTCGATTGCGTGCCCAAGCGTGTGACCGTAATTCAAGATTTCGCGCAGTCCGGCCTCTTTAAAATCTTCTCCAACGACCCGTGCCTTAATGGCTACCGATCTCTCAATGATTTCTTGGAAAGCCGCCGAGCTTGGATCCGTTGCTACATCAACGTCCAGTTCAATCAGTTCCAGGATTTTTGGATCGGCAATGAAGCCGTATTTAACAACTTCGCCGAAGCCAGCAAGAATTTCGTTTCGCGCAAGAGATTGCAAAGTATCTAGATCAATAATTACTTTTGCTGGTGCGTGGAAAACTCCAACCAGGTTTTTACCTTCGCTGGTGTTAATCCCAGTCTTTCCCCCAATTGCAGCATCGACCATGCCAAGCAGAGTGGTTGGGATTTGAATTAGTTTGACACCACGCAACCAGGTAGCCGCAACGAAGCCGGCTAGATCTGTAGTTGAGCCACCACCAAAACCAATCACAGCATCTGTTCTGGTGAAATCAGCTTTACCCATGATGCCCCAGCAGAAAGCAGCAACCTCTACACGCTTTGCATCTTCACTGTCAGGGACTCCGGCAAGAATTGCCTCTACCCCCGACGACACCAAAGTCTCACGCAAGAGTTCTGCAGAAGCGGTTAGTGCAACCGGGTGAACGATAAGCACTTTGCTTACCTGCGAACCAAGTGCAGCTGGAACCTCACCTAATAGCGCGCGACCAATCAAAATGTCGTATGGATTTACTCCGGTTACAGAAATAACTTTTGTTGCGCTCATTAGATACTCAATCTTTCACGAATCTCGGAAATTGTCTGGGCAAGTGGATGGCCGGACGTATCAATCGTTACATCTGCAGTGGACTCATAGATTGACTTTCGCGAATTGTAAATTCGCTTCCAATCCTCCATGCCATTCTTTAGTAGCGGTCTTGAACCATTGCGCAATCTCGAACCCATGTGCTTGCCGTCTGTAGCAAGGTATACCACGGTTGCGTTTTTCAGAAGTGCACGTGACTTCTCAAGTAGTACTGCCCCGCCACCGGTTGCGACAATTCCGGGGCTCTTAAGTGCTCTGGCTAGTGCAAGATGTTCAACTTCGCGGAAGGCTTCTTCGCCGTGCTCTGCAAAAAAATCTGCGATTTTTCCATGCTCATCGACGATGAGGTTATCGGTGTCGCAAAACGGAATCTTCAGTGCGCGAGCTAGTTTCTTGCCGACGGTACTTTTTCCAACGCCCATTGGGCCAATTAGAACAATGACGTCGGACTTAGCGGGCATTAGTTGCTTGAATCCGCCGAAGTTAGCACGGCAGGAATATTTGCCAAGTAAGACTCAAGATTGCGCTTGGTCTCGGCAACTGAATCTCCACCAAACTTTTCGAGCACAGAGTTGGCCAGAACCAAAGCAACCATTGCCTCGGCAACAACGCCGGCAGCTGGAACTGCACAAACATCCGAGCGCTGGTGGTGTGCCTTTGCAGCGTCACCGGTTGCAACGTCGATAGTCGCTAGAGCCTTTGGAATAGTTGAGATTGGTTTCATTGCCGCACGTACGCGCAGAATTTCACCGTTACTCATTCCACCTTCAATACCGCCTGCACGATCAGTCAATCGGTGCACAACGCCTTTTTCATCGCGCTGGATCTCGTCGTGCGCTACCGAACCGCGGCGACGTGCGGTTTCAAAACCATCACCAACTTCAACACCCTTGATCGCTTGAATGCCCATGAGCGCGCCGGCTAGTTGTGAATCAAGTCGGCGATCCCAGTGCACAAAACTTCCTAGGCCCGGTGGAAGTCCGTAAACCAAAGTCTCGACTACACCGCCAAGTGTGTCGCCGTCCTTGTGGCACTCATCCACTTCGGCAACCATTGCAGCAGAAAGCTCTGCGTCAAAGCAACGCATTGGGTCTTCGTCAATCGCGTCTACATCGCCTGGCTTTGGAAGAGCTAAATCTGCTGATGCCATTACTGGACCAATGCCAACTGTGTGAGTGACCAGTTCAATGCCTAGTGAACTCAAGAAACTGGCAGCTACGGCTCCAAGCGCAACTCGTGCCGCGGTTTCGCGAGCACTGGCACGTTCAAGAATTGGGCGGCTGTCTAAGAATCCGTACTTTTGCATGCCGGTGAAGTCTGCGTGACCAGGTCGCGGACGAGTTAGTGCCTCGGCACGAGCTCCAGAAAGTCTTGATTCGTCAACTGGATCTGCAGACATAACGTCTTGCCACTTTGGCCATTCGGTGTTGGCTACGGTGATGGCGACTGGCCCACCCATGGTTAGGCCATGGCGAACACCACCCGATAGTGACACTTGATCCTGCTCAAACTTCATACGTGCACCGCGGCCATAACCAAGGCGACGACGAGCAAGCGCATCCTGCACATCTGCGGTGGTGATAGCAATTCCTGCTGGCAGGCCTTCTAGAACGGCAACGAGCTCAGGCCCGTGCGACTCCCCTGCGGTGATCCAACGTAACATAGTCCCATTTTGCCACAGTGCACTCGATACTCAGGCTGATTACGACTATTCCTCTAGGGCAATTCTCATCGCCTGGACTACCGCAATCTCATTTGGCAATTCTGCTTCAGGATTCCCGGTCTTGAAAATTCGAATCTGGGCAATGGCCTGCCAAATCAACATCTCGAGACCACTGACTACCTTTTGATTTTTCATTTGCCACGCGTCAGCTAGTTGACTTGGCCATGGGTGGTAGGCAACATCAAGAAGCAAACCTGCTGGCTTGAAAATTCTTGAGGCAGCAAGCTTCTTGGCTGCAGCGTCAATCGCCCCGCCTGGCAGTGTGGAAATTGTGACATGGGCCATTTTTGCTGCCCTTGAAAGGCTTCTGGCTCTAGATACCTGAAGTCCAAGTGAACGACCAAAATCAATTAGTGACGATCTGCTTGTCTTGTTTCGCGCCAAGACCAACACAGACGAACCTGGTGCCAACCTTGAAATCGCCGCCATCGCAGATGTTGCAGTGGCGCCAGATCCAATAATCAAACTCACTTTTATCGGCGCTGTGCTTGCCAGACTTATGGCTTGCGTGATGCCGAACACATCGGTATTGAATGCGTGCCAATATTCTCCGACTCGCACCAGAGTGTTCGATGCTTTTGTGCTCTTGGAAATGTCGTCGGTGACGTCGGCGACTGAAAAGGCTTCTTCTTTTAGGGGCATGGTCAGGCTGAAACCGGTGAATCCTGCGCCGTCATTTTCGACGAAACGCTTTAGTCCGCCCTTGGCTACCTCAAAGCGTGAGTAATCCCAATCTTCACCGAGCACCCGATAAGCAGCCGTGTGAATGAGCGGAGATTTTGAATGCGCGATTGGCGAACCAAGCACCGCAAACTTTTTATCCATGGCCGCTTTACTCATAACCAGGGTGATCCTTCATCCATGCTTGCCAAAGAGCAACAGCCTTTTCGTGCTGTGCATAGGTATCACTAAAGACAGTTTCGCCGGTTTCAAGATTAATTGTGCAGAAGTACAACCACTTTCCAGCTGCGGGGTGAAGAGCGGCATCAATCGCAACAGAGCCAGGTGCCGAAATCGGACCAACCGGAAGCCCGGCATGCAGGTAGGTGTTGTAGCCGTTGTTGTTGGCACGATCGGCTCGTGAGGTGCTTACCGTGTTGCCACCAACTCCGTAACTTACGGTTGCATCCGACTGCAAGTGCATACCATCGGCAATACGGTTTAGGAATGTTCTAGAAACCTTGTAGAAGTCTTCCTTGATTCGAGCTTCCTTTTGAATCACGGATGCCAGCGTCAGCA
>CANGJO010000061.1 GCA_947454285.1 Microbacteriaceae bacterium
AGGCAAGATGGATGCTGCCGCCGGCATGAATCGAGTTGAGATAAAGAATGCCAAGGCGTCTTGCACATTTTTGATTGGGCGAATGCTAAGCGCGTACGCTGCTGGGAAGGCAAGCAAAAGAACCAACAAAGTTGAGCTAACGCTAGCAATCAGCGAGTGAACCAAGTAGTCGGCCATTCCGCGGTCCATGGCAATGCCGAATTCTTTGAGAGTTGGCTCGAAGATGAATGATGGCGGAATGGTTGAAGCCAACTGCTCAGTCTTGAAAGAGTTGATGAACATCCATAGAACCGGGAAGAAGAAGGCTAGAACTAGCACCCAGGTGAACAGGCTGGCTAGTGATTTTCTAATCTTGCGCATTAGCGGGCACCTCCGGCCATGAATACCTTGAATACGGTGCGTAGGGCAATGGTCGCGGTAATCATGGTCAAAATAACTGTGACCACACCGTAGGCTGCGGCCTCACCAACATCCAAGCCAATAAAGGCTCGTTCATATAGAAGGTATGCCAGGGTCTTGGTGTCACCAGTTCCCTTGGTCATGATGGCAATCGGGTCAAAGACCTGAAGCAACATGATGGTGCCCAGCAGGGTAGCGATCTCAATGTACTGACGAAGATGCGGCAAGGTGATCCACTGGAAAGTGCGGAAAATTCCTGAACCATCCACCGATGCTGCCTCAAGTACCTCGCGGCTCTGACTCTGCAGACCAGCAAGCAAAATCAACATCATGAATGGCGTGTACTGCCAGGTAAGCACAATGATGACTGTCAGCAACGGAAGATCGGTGCTCCATGAAATCACTGGCAAGCCAAATACTGAGTTAAGCCAGTTCAAAATACCAATGTTGGTGTCGAACATTGAGTACTTCCAAATCAGCGATGCCGCAGCTGGCATTACCAAGAACGGTGTGATCATAAGTGTGCGGGCGATTCCCTGACCAAAGAATTTTCTGTCCAGCAAGATTGCGAAGAACAGGCCCAAAAGAAGTGAGAGCACAACTGCCGCAGTTGTGATTAAAACGGTTGCAAAGATCGATGGAACAAGTTCACCCATGGTGAATACGTTTACGAAGTTGTCAATGCCGGCAAAGTGAATGTCATCTGGGTACATCAGGTTCCATGTGAACAGCGAGTACCCAATGGTGGTTAGAAACGGAATCTGAGTAAGAACAATGCCAAAGATTAGTGCTGGCAAAATCAGTGATCTAGCGACCCAAGCTTTGCGCTTGGCGTCTGGGCTGAGTTTTGCAGCCTTACCCACTTTGGTAATTGCTGTTGACATTTTGTTTCCTGTTTCTAGATGTTGCGAAAGTTGAGTGTATTTCCAAGTGATTAATTCGGGGCCGGCCGAATCCGACCGGCCCCGAATCTTTAATCAGTTTTTACTTGTGCTTGTTACCTGCTGCTTGAGCGATCTTCTGACCTGCATCAAGAGCTGCCTTTACGGTCTTGCGACCTGCAAGTGCATCTGCAACTAGCTGTGCAACCTTGTTACCAACATCCTGGAACTCAGGAATTGCAACGAACTGGATACCAGTCCATGGCTGTGGGTTTAGACCAGGCTGCTTAGGGTTTACTGAGCTCATAACCTCAAGAGTGATCTTTGCGAAAGCTGATGCAGCCTTCTTGTACTCAGGGATTGAGTAGGTTGAGGTACGTGCGCCAGGAGGAACAGAAGCCCAACCTAGAGTCTTACCAACTAGCTGGTGGTATTCCTTGCTAGTAGCCCACTTCACGAACTTAACCGCAGCATCCTTCTGCTTGGTGCTAGCTGGAACAGCAAGGTTCCAGCTCCATAGCCAACCAGATTCCTTGGTCTTGTAAACAGGAGCGTGTACGTAACCCATGTGACCTGCAACTGGTGAGTCCTTTGCCTCAAGCATTGAAGCTGCAACAGATGCGTCAACCCACATAGCTGACTTCTTTTCCTTTAGTGAGGTCAAGCACTCGTTGAAGCTGTAGCTCACTGGGTCCTTCTCACCTGCGGTGTCAAGAAGGTTCTTGTAGAAGGTAACTGCCTCTACGAAAGGCTTTGCGTTAACCTGTGCGTTCCACTTCATGTCGTACCATGATCCACCGAATGTCTGAACAACGGTAGTAAGTGGTGCGAACAAGTCACCCCAGCCAGGCTTTCCACGCATACAGATACCAGCAGTCTTTGAAGTTTTTACCTTCTTAGCAATGTCGGCTACCTGCTGCCAGGTTGGCTTGTTTGGCATGGTGATGCCCTTTGCCTTCAAGATGTCCTTGTTGTACATCAAGATTGATGACTCACCGTAGAAAGGAACAGCGTACTGCTTTCCCTTTACAGATAGAGCGGCACGTACTGGAGGAAGGATGTCCTTCACGTCGTACGCAGGGTCTGCTAGATCAGCGGTTAGGTCAACAAGCTTCTTGTCGGCTCCCCACATTGGAACTTCGTAAGCACCAATGGTGATTACGTCATATGCGCCACCGCCGGTAGCGATGTCGGTGGTTACCTTCGCACGAAGGTCGCCTTCCTCTAGAACCTGGAACTTCACGGTGATGCCAGGGTTAGCCTTCTCGAACTCACCCTTAAGGCTTTCCATGTCCTTCATGTTTCCGTTGTTTACAGTCGCAACGGTGATGGTTGTTGCTGCGTTTGCAGCTGTGGTACCTAGGCCAACTGCACCCAGTACCAACGCAGAGGTAGCAACAATTGCCCCCGCTGCGTTCACTTTCTTACTGAAAAGCATCCGAACTCCTTTGTTGTTTGTTTGTGCAAGAAGTGAGATTGTCCAGTCGAATTCTTTGGTGCCGAAATCTCATGGAAAGGAAAGTCAATAAGCGCATCAACTGACCAATCTCACCTCTGTAGTAATGAAGATAGAACACACCGATAACCGCGCCAACAAAAAGTGACCTTTTTAGCCCTCTAATTCCGATACTATTTTGCCAATGTAAACGCTAGACAAATGGGTCAATTTTCCGGCAAAATAGTATTAGTCGTCGGAATAGGCTATAAATAAAGGGCTACGCCGATTTAGCTTTTCGTTCAATAACTCGTCAAAAAATTGCGATTGGAAAAATAGTGTTATGAGTCCGTTATCTGCAAAAACCAAGACTCCGGCAAAAATCGCCGAATCCATGCTCGACAAAGAGCCGGTCCGCGAGGTAATTCCACCTCACCCATCACTGTCTTTTCGCTGGCTAGAGCACGATTACCCAAGTGAGATTGCCAAATGGCAGTATCACCCGGAGTTTGAGATTCACCTGATTCGCAAGAGTACCGGCAGCTTTATTGCCGGAGACTACATTGGCCCTTTCGAACCAGGGCAGGTGAGCCTGATGGGATCGAATCTTCCGCACGACTGGATGAGTGACATCAAACCCGGCGAGTTTTTTGAAAACCGTGACGTGGTAATTCAGTTTGACTGGGACTGGATTGAACGATGTATTGCAGCAATTCCAGAATTTGCTGGCGTGCGCAAAATTCTGCAGGAATCAAGTCGCGGAATTGTTTTCACTGGTAAAACTCGTGAGCGCGCCGAGATCCTGATTGAACGAATGGCAAAGGCTTCAGATTTTGGTCGCGTTCGTTGCTTGCTTGAGGTTTTAGAACTATTTGCTTCATCCCCTAAAAAAGAAAAAGTATTCCTTGCTCAAGAAATTTTCAAGACCGATTCAAGTGATGAAGGTCGTCTTGCAGTGGAAAGCGGTATCGCGTACATCTTTAAGAATTTGACAAAAGAAATTCGAATGTCAGAAGCAGCAAAGCTTGCGCACATGTCCGAACCAACTTTTTCAAAGTACTTTAAGAAAGCAAGTGGTTTTACATTTTCTGACATGGTTAGAAAATTGCGTATTGCACACTCTTGTCGTTTGCTAGATCAAACTAAAGATTCAGTTGCCGAGATTTGTGAAAACGTTGGATACACAAACTTGGCAAACTTCAATCGTCAGTTCCTTGCCGAAGTTGGAATGACTCCAACTGCATATCGCAAACTTCCAGCCGAAAAGAAACCTGCGTTGCAGCTATTGAGTTTGGGTCTTAAGGCAACTGTCGATGGAACACCAGTCGAATAATTAAGCGGCGACTAAAAACGCACGCTTCACCGGGTATTCAAGATACTCAGCGGCAAATTCTAAATTAGGTGCGCGCCAAGCAAAGTCACGTGCAACTTTTGCAAGTGCGGCCCAGAAAAATACATTCAACAAGTCAACGCCTATGTGCGTCATGCTGTCACCAGGAAGCGCCTTGCCGATCATGCGACGCAACAAAGTTGGCACATCGCTCAGGCCAAATCGGTGTAGTGCTGCACGTACTTCAAATTCCAATTCACGCGCGCGACGCGGATTCCACAGTGGGTTACCGCCAGAGCCATCGCCCATGCGGCCAAACTCATCGGTGGGTAAATGCAACAAAATGTGCGCAACCATTGCGTGGCGATAGTGGGCGCTGTCTAACTGATCAAAGATTTCGGCAAAGTTGTCTATCTCGTAACCGCACTTACGCAGATCAAGAACATCGGGGTAATAAGGAAACTTATAAAAGGGTATGTGCTTGATTTCTGGCTGGCCCTTGCGAATGCGCACCTTGGTGCTGCCATCGGCTTCGGCGACGCCCCAGTTTAGGGTTGCCTCATCGGGCTCGCCTGCCTGCCAATCATTGCTCATGCAGTCAATATTGCCTGATTTAGTTCAGGATTTCCCTGAGTTTTCTAATCAACTGCTGCTGGCGTGATTGCTCTTGGGCGCCGCTCTGCAGGAAGTTGGTTGTGTAGGCAAAACTCATGCGGTGTTCAAAGTCACCAAATGCACACTGACCACCAAGCCCGTCGTGACCGAATGAGCTTGGACTCAACATGTCTTTGAATCCTGGAACATCAAGCATGAATCCGTTGCCCCAGGCTGGGAACGGACCGGTTTGTGATTCAAACTGCAAAGGGCCGGTTGATTGCGGAACGGTTGCGGCGCGCAAAGAGTCGTCGTTCAACAGCCGAATGCCATCGGTTTCGGTGGCCGCAGCCGAATAAATTTTTGCAAGTGCAAATGCGTTTGATACGCCGCCTGCTCCCGGCAACTCGGCCGCAATCAGCTTTGGATTATTGAATCCGGTTTCAAGACTTTCCACCTGATGATCAAGAGCGCCGCCAAAGGTCATTGCCTTTGCTAACCAATATAAATCTGATTCCGGTTCTGGACTGCTGCCAGTGCGCTTTCCGTCACTCATAAGTGGTGCCAAGTTTTTAAATTGTTCCTGAGGTAAGCCAATCCAAGCATCCAGCGATAGTGGTTCGGCAATTAGCTCTGAGAAATATTTACCCAGCGTCTTGCCAGTTATGTTGTGAACCAGTTTTCCAACCAGAGTTCCAAAAGTCAGCGCGTGATATCCGTGTGCAGTGCCCGGCTCCCAGAGTGGCACCTGCTTTGCCAGTTCATCTTCAATCGTGTGACCATCGGTTATTTCATCAATAGTCAAGTCGCGTCTGGTGGCCGATAGCCCTGCCTTGTGTTGCAGTAACCACTTCACCGGAATATCTTGTTTGCCACCCTGCGCAAACTCTGGCCAGTAGAAACTGACCTTCTGCTCAA
>CANGJO010000062.1 GCA_947454285.1 Microbacteriaceae bacterium
CGTTTGCTGTGCGCAGTAGAAACAATTTTGCAAAGCGTTGACCAACCGGCACCGCGATTATTTCCGTGTGCCAAAATCACGCAGCGCCCCAAGCTTGAACCATCGTCGTCGAATACGGTTAGGTCCACGCCAACTATGGGTGTGATGCCAACTTGCAAGCACGCACCAATGTGTTTGACTGCGCCATAGAGCCCGTCGCGATCGGTGATGGCGAGTGCGCTAACGCCCTGGGCGGCGCTGGCCTCGACCATGGTCTCTGGCCGAGTCACGCCGTAGTGTCCGCTGAATGCCGAGGCCACGTGCAGGTGAGTGAACGAGCTCATGAGTGATAGATGCGCACCAGGTGCCAGGCGTGGTTGGAATCGGTGCGATGCATGATCTCGAACATGCCGGTCTCTTGGGATTCGTTGGCGGCTTTGACCCGCCACATCTCTACCTCGAGCACCCCGGGGCCGATACCTCTTTGTACATGGTTGGCCTCAGCCCACCACTGCTTGCGAGCGAACCAGCGAACCGGCTTGGCCAGCACGGCATAGGTAGCGCCCTGCCAGTTGAATTTGACCGGTTCACCAGCCTGGTTCACCGATACGGCAATGGTTTTATCCATGATCACCCTCATTTACAACGCCCCCACCTAGTGGAGCAGGGCGTTTTACACAGATTTTGAGTTCGAACACTTGTTCGAATGTTAAGAGTGTATGGGGTTATGCCGACAATGCAAATTCGGCCTAAATACCGGGCGAGGCCAGTTAGAACCCCGCCCAGATGCCGCTGAATTAGGGTTAGAGCATGCCACCGGTAGCCAAGACCAAGAATGGGTTCGAGCCCAAGATTTGTGAGCGCTGCGGCCTGCCCTTTGAGTGGCGCAAGAAGTGGGCCAAGGACTGGGCCAACGTCAAATACTGCTCCAAGAAGTGCAAGGGCTAATGGCCGCCACTAAGTTTCAGCGCATCCTTTATGTGGCGCACGATCACCTAAACCGTACCCGTGGCGTGCTGAAAAATGCTGACCCAAACACCGATGCCATCGTGCTCGTGGAGAGCGCTCGCATGACCACGGGTAGACCATGGCACAAAGAGCGCCTGTTCTTCTTGATCTCATCGGCCAGGCACTTTGCCGCCGACCTAACCGCAGCCGGTTTCACCGTGCGCTACCTAAAGGCAGCCACAACCATCGAGGGATTGAAGGTCGCGCTCGCCGAATTTGGTGAACTGCCAATTAGTAGCGCCGAACCATCGTCGTTTAAGCAATTCGCGCAGCTAAAAGAATTTGGCGTGGAGTTTGTTGAAAATGATTTCTTCTTGACCACTCGTGAGCTTTTCAACATGTGGGCCGCAAAGCAAAAGTCATTCGTGATGGAGAACTTCTATCGTGCGCAACGCGTGCGACTAGACATCTTGATGGATAACGGCAAGCCCGAGGGAGACCGGTGGAATTTTGATGCCGAGAACCGTTTGCCACCACCAAAGAATTATTCTTGGCCGCCATACCTAGAACACACACGTGACGAAATTGATTTGCAGGTTGCCACTGAATTAGATTTCACACCAACCAGCACCTGGGCAACTACGCGTGCTGGCGCACTGCAGCAACTTAAAAACTTTGTTGAAAATCACCTGCACGCATTTGGCCCGTACGAAGATGCAATCGCAGCAGATAACTGGGCGCTGCATCACTCGCTACTAAGCCTGTATCTAAACAACGGCTTGCTACACGCAGATGAGGCCGTAGCCGCGGTGATTACTGCTTACAAAAATAAAAAAGCACCGATTGAATCGGTAGAGGCATTTGTTCGCCAAGTAATTGGTTGGCGCGAATATATCAACGGAATGTATTGGTTCTTGGGCGAGGACTATCGCAATCGCAACGCGCTAAATGCAAATCGCAAACTTTTGCCGCTGTTTACCGATTCATCAAAAACAAAAATGAATTGCGTGCGCTCAGTGGTGCAAGATGTTGAAGCTAGATCTTGGACCCACCACATTCCGCGACTAATGGTGTTGAGCAACTTGGCGCTAACCACGGGCACAAATCCGCAAGAGTTCTTGAATTGGATGCGCGAGCAATTCATTGATGCATCCGACTGGGTAATGGTGCCAAACGTTATTGGTATGGCTGTTCATGCGGATGGTGGTCAATTAATGACCAAGCCTTATGCATCGGGCGGTGCGTATCTGAATCGCATGACCCAGCACTGCAAGGGTTGTGACTACGACCCTAAGAAGCGCGTTGGCGATGATGCTTGCCCATTCACTACTTTGTATTGGGACTTCCTTGATCGTCACAAGGAAACATTCGTTAAGAATCACCGCATGAGTCAGCAAGTGAATGGACTGAAGCGTTTGACCGATCTGCCAGAGCTCAAGCTGCGAGCACAACAGGTTTTGCAGGGACTAAGCGAAGGTAGTATCTAGACATGAAGCCACCATCAATCCACGTTCGCGCCCTGATTACCTGGTTGGCGATCTTCCCTCTAGTAACCCTTGGGTTCCTAACCGTGATTCCAGTTATGGGAACAGCTCACCCAATCCTGAAGGTGTTTGTACTTACCCTGATTGTGGTGCCGCTAGCGGTTTACCTAGTTGTGCCTAACCTGATGAAGGTTTACGGCAAGATTGCTGCGCGAAGCGCACAAAAACAGGGCTAGTACTTAGCTAGTTCTTCAACGCTGGTGAAGCGGCGCACGCCACCATCAGCAGTTGCTTCAACAACGAAGCTTGGCGCACCAACGGCGGTCTTGAACTCAAGTGAAAGCTTGTGGTCGCCATTCTTCCACTCAAGACGCATAGTTTCTGCATCAATAATGCCCCAGCTAAATTCGCCTTCAAAGGCAGCGTGCTTGCGCACACGAGCCAACGCAATGATTGCCTGGGTAACCGGCTGCTGAAGTGCATCCTGGATTTCTGCAGGTGTGTAGTTGTGACGGTTGGTGTCGCGACCCTGACCTGAACGCGCGAACAGATCGCGGTCATCCATGCCGTTAAATAAACCAACGTAGTAAACCTGTGGCTCACCCGGCAAGAAGAACTGCACAGCACGCATGATTACGTAACCGGTGTCGTTCTTAACAATGTTTGGCAGAGTCGCATTGATCTGGTGAGGCAGTGTGAACCACTGCGGAATTACAGAGGCAATTGCCGAGTGACCATCGGTGTTCTTTTCAGCCACCGCAAAAATGTTTGCCATCTCGTCTTGAGTAATCAAACCAGGACGCTCACCGATAGGGCCGCCATCGATCACACCGTAACCGTCGTGAGTATCAAGAACGTTCAAGCAGTTGTTTGGGCGAATCTTGAACCAGTCGCCAAGGCGGTCAACGGTTCCGGTGAATAGGGAGTGCAAAAGCAACGGCGCAGTTTGGAAATCGTAAATCAAATCAACCAGCGGAGCAATATCTAGCTGCTGGGTGTAGTGCGCGTGCACTTCAACTAGAACACGCATGTCGTAGGAGTGAATCAAGTCCGAGATCTCTTTAACAAATTCCAAAGTCTCTTTGGTCATGAACGAGTCAGTGCCAGGTGTCTTTACCGCGTAACCAACTGCATCTAGACGAACAACCTTTACTCCACCAGACTTGAGCGCCTCAAGAATGCGAACCAGGTAAGCCTTACCGGCATCGTGGTTGATATCGATGTCTACCTGCGAAGGCATGAAGGTGGTCCAAACCAAACGACGCTTGCCACCAACTTCGTAAGCGGTAAATGGCATGCCCGGGCGCGGGCGATAGAAAGAAGTAATGCCTTCTTCAGTTCCACCATTAGGGAACACCACGTCAAAGGTAAGGAACATGCCGTCGTACTCAGAGGCAGCACCCTTTTCTTGCCAGTCCTTGAATTCTGGTGAAAGGTAAGAAGCGTGGTTCACGATCAAGTCGGCGGTTAGCTCGTGAGTTGCCGAGATGCGCTTGAAGTCAGTCCAGTCGCCTAGGCGAGGGTCAACGATGGTGTGGTCGATTGGGTCAAAGCCGGCGTCATCGCCGTCGTACGGGTGGAAGAACGGAAGTACGTGAATGCCGTCGAAGTCGGCTAGCGGGCCAGCCAACAGCTTTTCAATTTCGCCTAGATTGCCGCCTACTCGCTCGGCGTAGACCAGAATGCTGGTACCGGACATGGGAAACCTCTTTATATAGCCAGGGCGCCACAAAAGGCGCAAAACTCATCGATTTATCAAGGCTAACCCTAAAAATGTAAGCGTTTACAGTCTTTAGCCAATCGTTATATATCGGGGTTAAAGCGGGTGTCTAGATGGCCAGCGACTCAAGCGAGGCACGGATTGCGCTCGCCGAAGCCTCAAAAAGTGCCTGCTCGTGAGGCTCCATGGCAATGTCAATGGTTCGGCTGGCCCCTTGGCGCGTGACCAGGGTTGGCACTGACATGGCGATACCCGATACCCCGTGGTAATCGGTAAGTACTGAGCTGATTGGCAAAATCGCGTGCTCGTCGTTCAGGACTGCCTCAACAATGCGAGCGCCCGAAAGACCAATCGCAAAGTTGGTTGCTCCCTTACCCTCGATCACTTTGTAAGCGGCGGTCTTCACCGAATACGCGATGGCATCAAGTTCTTCGCGGCCCAGTGTGCTTCCGTCGGCTAGTTGCCACTCAAGCAGGGGCGTGTTACCTACGGTTGCCTGTGACCAAAGCGCAAATTCAGAGTCGCCATGTTCACCAATGATGTTCGCGTGAATGTTTGAAGTTGAGACATCAAACCTTTCTGCAAGCAACCAGCGCAATCTAGATGAATCCAAAACGGTTCCGGAGCTAAAAATTCGATTCGCAGGAAGCCCGGTTAGTTTTTGCGCTGCAGTGGCCAACACGTCACACGGATTAGTTACCAAAACAAAAATTGCATCCGGTGAGTGCTTCAAAAGATCTGGCAACAGTGACTTCAAGATTGAAAAATTCACACCCGCAAGTTCCAAGCGAGTTTGACCAGGATTTTGTTTTGCACCTGCGGTGATGACCACAACATCTGAATTCTTAGTTGCGGCAATATCTGCACCACCGGTGATTGATGATGAACCGGTGAACTGTGTGCCATGAGCCAGGTCTAGAACTTCGGCGGTAACTTTTGCTTCGTTGACGTCGTAAAGCACAATCTCGCGTGCCGATTCACGAATCAACATTGCGTATGCCATTGAGGCGCCAACGGCCCCGGCACCAATTACAGAAACTTTAGAGCTGCGCGAGTGCATCTAGTGCCGCAGCCTTGGCGTCTTCTGGCGAGGTTGCAACCAAAACCTTGTTGGCAACTTCTTTAGCCTTAGCGATGTCAAGCGCAGAAAGTGAAGCACGCACCGCACCAACCTGTGAAACAGAAACCGATACCGAGTTAATGCCAAGACCGGCAAGCACAACTGCGAACGCAGGGTCTGATGCAGACTCACCACAAACGCCAACGCTGAAGCCGCCCTTGTTTGCACCGTCAGCGATGCGAGCAAGTGTGCGAATCAATCCAGGCTGCCAGTGGTTTGCCAGCGAACCAAGGTTTGCGTTCATGCGGTCTGCTGCAAACAAGTACTGTGACAAGTCGTTAGTACCAACCGATACGAAGTC
>CANGJO010000063.1 GCA_947454285.1 Microbacteriaceae bacterium
GCCAATTCTTAAAGGTAAAAACGTTGACGAATCTTTGCCGCTGGTGCTGACTGGTCGCGCACCTTGGCGCACCGATATGGAATCGCGCACAGTGACTCTTACAGTGCGAGCAATTCCACTGAAGTCGGCCGGTAAGCGCGTGGGTGCAATCGTGCTTTGCCGCGATGCCACCGAGCTTCGCAAGCAAGAGCGCGAGTTGATCACCAAGGATGCAACCATTCGAGAGATTCACCACCGCGTAAAAAACAATTTGCAGACCGTGGCCAGTTTGTTGCGCATTCAGTCGCGCAGAAGCAAGAGCGCCGAGGCCAAGGAATCGCTAGAGCAGGCCATGCGCCGGGTATCGGCCATCGCCCTGGTGCATGACACCCTGAGTGAAGGCCTAAACCAAGACGTGAACTTTGACGAGGTCTTCGACCGCATTCTGATGCTGGCTACCGAGGTTGCCTCAAGCCTGAACACCTCGATCAAGACTTTGATCGATGGCAAGTTTGGTCAGCTTCGCAGTGAAATTGCCACACCACTTGCCGTTGCCCTAACTGAGATCGTGACCAACGCCGTTGAGCACGGTCTGGCCGATCGCAGTGGAGTGGTTGCGGTGAATGCCGAGCGCAAGCAAAAACAATTGCTGATCACTGTCTCAGATAACGGCAAAGGTCTAACTGACGGTAAGGTCGGCGCCGGACTTGGCACTCAAATTATTCGCACCTTGATTGAGGGTGAGCTGCGCGGCAGCATTCACTGGTCTTCGCCGAGTGAAGGTGGGGCCCGCGTGGCCATATCGGTTCCACTTTAAAACCCACGCTTAAAGTAGAAATCCCACCCGCAAACTGGGGTGGGATTTTCTAATACTTTGGTTTAGCCGGCGCGGCGAGCTCGTGCGTACTTGCGCTTCAGAGACTTACGCTCGTCTTCGCTAAGACCGCCCCAAACGCCGGTGTCCTGGTTTTCTTTGATTGCATACTCTAGGCACTGAGTAGATACACCGCATTCGCGGCAAACGGCCTTGGCCTGTTCGATCTGGTCAACTGCTGGACCTGTGTTACCTACCGGAAAAAACAGTTCCGGATCTTCGGTTAGGCAACGTGATTCGTTTAGCCAATTCATGTCCATATGTGACGCTATTCCTTTATGTAGTGTGTTGCTTTGACCACTGGTCAAACGAGGTGAAAACTAATCCCTAGAAGGTGATTTACGCTAAATAAGCGGTTTTCGTTCCTGTAAAAATCGTGCCACACGGACCCCCGGATGGCAATACCCAATATTGAGGACTGCATGACTACAAGGCCTGAAAAAGCCCCGATTGGCTTGACTTTGGCGACCATTCTGCTGTGGGCAGAGGGGGCGTTTGTGGGCGTTCTGGCGGTCCGTTTGGGTCTGGCTTTGCTGTCTGGTGAGACCAAGAGCCTGGTGACCTCAGTGGCGCTTTTCGCTCTGGTCGCGGCCGCATCGGCCTGGGTTATTTACATCGGATTTGGCCTTCGAAAAGGCAAGCGCTGGGCAAGGTCCGGCGGAGTTTTTTGGCAGCTGGTTCAGCTGGCCGTGGCCACCGGAAGTTTCAGCGGACAATTTGGCAGTGCGCTAATCGGTTGGGCGCTGATCCTGCCATCGGTGTTTGGTTTGGCAGTTTTGTTCAGTAAAAAAGTCGTGGCTGCCACATTGGGCAACACCGATACCGAACTAGATCCCCAGTAGCTTGCGCAACATTGCCACGTGTCCGGTGGCTTTGACGTTGTAGAGGGCCAGGGTGATTTTGCCCTTTTCGTCGATTGCGAAGGTCGAGCGAATTACGCCCTCGTACGTGCGGCCATACATTGACTTGGTGCCATAGGCGCCGTAGGTCCTGTGGACTTCGAGTTCTGGATCGCTCAGCAGCGGAAAGTTTAGGTCCTGGTTTTCTTTGAACTTAAGCAACTTGGCCGGGGCGTCTGGGCTAATGCCAAGCACGGTGTAGCCAGCCTTTTTGAATGGGTTCAGGTTGTCGTTGAAGTCGCAGGCCTCTTTGGTGCAGCCAGGGGTAGAGGCGGCTGGGTAGAAGTACAAGATGACCTTGTGGCCCTTGAAATCGGCTAGCGAAACCTTCTTGCCGTCTTGATCTAGGACCTTGAAACTAGGCGCCTTTGCGCCTTCTGCTAGCTGGACTTGTGCGCTCATGCTTCCAAGTCTAGGGGCCAATTGTGAGCCCAGATTGGCTCTTGGATTGTGCTAAAGTTTTATCTCGTTGCGCTGTTTCAGCGCGGCACGCACCTCTAGCTCAATCGGCAGAGCAACTGACTCTTAATCAGTGGGTTCCGGGTTCAAGTCCCGGGGGGTGCACGAAATCCCAGTTTCTTCTCACGAGAACTGGGATTTTCACTTTAAACGGCCTCTGGCTAATAGTCAGGCCCATGCCATAACCTGACGGTATGGGGAAAATCAAAGCACTTATCGCAGCCACCGCACTTCTAGCGCTGGCCACCGCAATCACTCCGGCTGCAAACGCCGCTACCGCACCCAAGGCTCTTGCAACACCAACTCCAACACCAGTTGTGATTCCTGCCGTCACCGGTGTTAGTGCAACCTGGACGACTCTCGAGGGTTTCGTTGTTGGTTGGAACCCAATCACTTCGGCAGCCAAGAGTGCGGTTACCGGCTACACCGTATCGGTGTCTCAGGGATCAACAGTTTTGCCGCAGACCTGCGTGGTCACAAATGTGGCGGCATCGGAATGTGTGTTTAGCAACAGCAAGGTGCCGTTTGGGTTCAAGCCATACGTGCGATACACATTCACAGTTGTGGCAAATTCAAAGAACGGGAACGGACCAGCCTCGGCCCCGTCGAATGCAGCGGGCTGGTTTGGTGCACCTGGGTACCCAAGCTTTGTAGTTGGCAAAACAATTTCCGATTCGCAGATTGATGTGAAGTGGATTCCTGACGCATCTACCGGTGGCGTATCGCTAACCGGTTACAAGGTTTACTACTGGCCACTAAACCTTGACAACGAACAGAAGATGGTTACCTCTGTAGACAACAGCGTCTCGCTAACCGGTCTTGAAAAATCAACTTGGTATGTGATTGCCGTGCAGTCATGTAACTACTACGGATGTTCAACTGCAGACTGGATTTTCCAGGCAACAACCCCCGCAGCTGCCAGCACATCACCTACTCTTTTGCCTCGCATGATTGGCGGCGGCAATGCCAGCACAACTTGCTGGGACGCAGTAATTGATGGAGGAAGCGCAACCAGCGCTTCGTTCACTGTGAAAAGGGCACCGGTTGGTTGCCCGGCTCCGGTTGCACCGAGTTCTTGGCCGCAGGTTGATGTGACTGCTAACTCGTCACCAAACTTACCGATTGTAACCAAGTTCAATCCAAAGAGTTCTTTCAGTTTGGCGAGCGCAAGTTACTCTATGGCTTACAAGTGGAACGATTCAATGTTGACCGCTGGGGTTTACACCCGTTCTCGTTCACTGGCTGCTCGCAGCTACGAGTCGCTGACTCCTGTAGTTTGCACCATCATTCAAAAGAAGGGTGAGCCACACGCTCACTACCTAATGCCGGGTAAGTGCACAATTCGTATGAGCATTGCGGCCGATGAGACCTACGTGGCAACACCTTGGATCACATCTAGCTTCACCGTTCGTCCATAGCGTCAGGCGCAAAAAGTTTTTAGTCGGGGGACTTGCGAAATCTTGTCAAGTCCCCCTAGACTAAAAAACATGAGTTTTCCAGCAAATCTTTCAATGGGTGCAGTAACCCTGCGCGTACAAAACCTTGACCGCATGATTGCGTACTATCGCGATGCCGTTGGGCTAGATCTAATTTCACAAGTGGCCGGTTCGGCAGTGCTTGGCCGCGGAAGCAACCCATCGTTGATTTTGGAACATGCGCCAGAGATGAAGCACGCCAGCGATAATCAAGCTGGCCTCTTCCACTCGGCATTTTTGTTCGACACCAAAGCACAGTTGGCCTACGCGGTCGCATCGGTTGCTGCAAAATATCCGGGTTCATTCACCGGTAGCGCCGATCACCTGGTGAGCGAGGCTTTCTACTTTGACGACCCAGAAAATAACGGCGTTGAGCTTTACTGGGACCGCGCCCGCACCGACTGGAGTTGGAAGCACGGCGAGATTGAGATGGGCACCTTTGGCCTAGATCCAAACGCCTACCTGCGCGACAACCTGCCAGAAAAAGTTGACGACACCGCTTCGAACATTGGCCACGTGCACTTGAGTGTTGGCTCTATCGAGCAGGCGCAAGATTTCTACGTGAACAAACTTGGCTTTGATGTCACCATGAACTGGGGCGGCAGCGCGCTGTTTGTTAGCGCCGGCGGATATCACCACCACATGGCCATGAACATTTGGCGAAGCCGGGGTGCCGGATTGCGTCAGCCAACTCTTGGCTTGCGAGATGTTTCAATTTTGCTTACAGACACCGATACACTCGGCGCCGTTACCGAACGTCTAGAACACTCCAAGGTTGCAGTTCGTAATGATGGTGAAACCATTCACCTTGATGACCCTTGGGGTAACCAAGTAAGTCTCTCGGTGTCGAAGTAATCGGTTCTAAATAAAAACTTTCACCGAATCAACCAGAGCTTGTGCTGCGGTTGAAAGTTCGTCTGCGGTGGTCTCGTGCGAGAAGCTAAAGCGCACCGCGGTCTGAGCAACCTCGGCAGGAACTCCAATTGCAATCAGCACGTGTGATGGTTCATCGCTACCGGCTGCACAAGCCGAACCACTAGAAACAATTACGTCACGGCGCTCAAGTTCCAATAACAACGCTTCGCCGCTAACTCCTTCAAAAGTAAATGAGGAAATGTTTGGCAATCGGTAAGTTGGGTGACCGGTGAGTTTTGCATTCGGCACCTGAGTAAGCACCTGGTCAATGAAGTCGTTGCGCAATTTTGAAACACGCTGCGCTTCTGCATCTGCAGGAGCAAGCGTTGAAAGCGCGGTGGCAAGAGCAACTGCCCAGGCAACGTTTTCTGTTCCAGAACGAAGCCCGCTTTCCTGGCCACCACCGTGAATCAGTGGCTCGGCGTGAGCGCCGGCACGAAGCGCCAAAACACCAGAGCCCTTTGGCGCTCCAAACTTGTGTCCAGAAATACTCAGCGCATCAACGCCAAGATTCTTCAGGTCAAGATCAACCCATCCCACGGCCTGCACGGCATCGGTGTGGAAAAGGGCGCCAACCTTGTGGGCTGCAGCGGCAAGCTCGGCAATGTTGTGGAGCGTTCCGATCTCGTTATTGGCAACCATCAACGAAACCAGCGCGGTGTCTGGCCTAAGTGCCGCATCAAAATTCATCACGCTGCCAAAAGCATCAAGCGTGACCCAGGTGGTTTCAAAGCCGTGCATGCGCTCTAGGAACTCAACCGCCGAGAGAACGGCTTCGTGTTCGGTGCGTGCACTCACGATGTGCTTGCCACGCGGGTTAGCTAGTGCAAGGCCAATGATGCCAAGGTTGTCGCTCTCTGTACCGCCGGAGGTGAATGTAATTTCCGCAGGTCGTGCGTTGAAGAACTTCGCCACCGTTGCCCGCGCCTCTTCAAGCGCA